>CBKWLJ010000576.1:0-5171 GCA_966675205.1 uncultured bacterium | reverse complement strand
CCCGTGATCATTAAGCGCACTATTTCCATTTGGACTTACCCCTTCACCAAACCAATTAACGGTTTTGTTGTTATGAGTTACGCTCAAGTCCATTGAATCACTTTATTGCTAGTCACGGGGAGTGTCAGGGATTGTTTAACCCCAATAACGTCCTTATGACCGTTAACAGGAGTGTTCAACCGGATTTGACATCACTATATTTAGGTGTTTAGCCTATTTTGTCTGTATAGTCTTTGACTTCCCCCATTTGACTCACCCAAATGGAGGATTATTTTGGCTTGACAAATAAATAAAGATATGAAACTGTCCTTTTCGGCATCATGAACACAAGCTCACAACGAAAAAATGAAGAATTCCCTCTCTAGAATTCTGACTCCTAACTCCTGACTCCAGAATTCTGACTCCTGACTCCTGACTCCAGAATTCTGACTCCTGACTCCTAACTCATGACCCGGAGACCCCTATTCTCAGATTAGGATGAACTTCTCCCCTTTGACTCTAATCGGTATCAGCACCGTGGGCGTCAATCCAAGCCAAACTCGTACCGGGATAGTAGTTGCTGAGGATTTGTTGATAGTTGTAACCCTGTTGAGCCAAATTTAGTGCTCCCTTTTGACTCATTCCCCGGCCGCCAAACACATTGCTCACAATATCATCAGAAGCAGCGTACATCGACTCCACTACCCCACCTTTGTAACTTAAAAATACTCCCCTGGTTTCCTCAACCGCCTGACGAGTGGTATTCCATTCAGAACTCACTCCCTTATAAACTTGCCAACGCTGGGTATTTCCCAAATCATACAAAGAATTGGCAGGCCGCAAGTAATGAACCAGGGCATAAGAACGAGCAGCAATGGCTTGAGCTTTTAACGCATCCATCGGCCAACTAGGAGACACTTCACTCCCCACTACACTGGCGATGTAAGATTCAAGGTCAACATAATTAACTGCTAATAAGGTATTGCCTTGGGACACTAACAGCACATCGCCACGATACCAGCGGTCATTAATAAAGACAAATCCTCCCTTGCTGGGTTTAATCCAAACGCCTGCTGGGGCAACCCATTTCCCGACACGAATATTAGGGCCATCAGGGAGAACATTGAGGGCTTCATTGGCAGGTAATTTTGCGATCGCTTTTCCACGAGCATTCGATATTTCACCGGGCGTTGAGGTACCAACGGCAAGGGAATTTTCCTTCATGGCAATTGCCACTCGTATCTCTAAAACGGGTTGAGCGTGAGTGCTAGAAGCAGCTTTTGTCGTGCTTTTTTGAGAACTCTTTGATTGGCTTTGTTGCGGTTTACTCGTTTTAGATGAGTTGGAAGCTTGAGCTTGGGTTCTGGGTTTTGACGGCTGTGATGCATTCGTCTTAGTCTCAGCCGCTTTGGTTTGGGGCGTAGTTGGCTTAGAATCAGCCGATTGAGATGATGACGTATTTGTTTCGGACTCAGCAGCGTTAGAAGTCTTAGGATTCGTGGTGCTTTCAGTAGTAGGTTGCCAGGAGAGACTATTGCTTGCGATCCGCTGATGCCATTCTTGTTCTGCTGAAATTGAGTTAGGGACGGGTGAAGGAAAAGATTCAGACTGAGGGGAAGCTGTTGTTGAGGAGGATGTTTTCGATTGAGCTTGCTTTGAAAAGGATTCAGCTAATACCCAAGGTAAAAACAAGGCTGTTGAAAATAACAAAACAGACCATAGTACGGAACGGTTAAAGATTGGGTGCTTGTCATGCAGGCGAAACATACATCCTCACTCCTGACTTTGGCTTGACGGAAGATTTAGAGCAACCGCAAATTCCCTTAGCATAGCTAATCATATAGGAGAAAGGCTCCAAGGCTTGGGATTTTTTATGGGGAATTGGGAATCGAGAATTGGGGAAGAAGGATTTTCATTACTTCGTGGTGAACGCTCATTCATGGTGCCTAACTAATAATTTGGCAATAAGCTTCAGGTTAAAGGAAAGGAGAAAACATTCCTTTCCCTCTTCCCCTTTCCCCCTTCCCCCTTCCCCTTTAACCTTCCCCCTTTGACAAGCCAGTCACTAAACTGGAGTCAATATCTTGTAATTTGGCACAGCCACTCAACGCCATTGCCAGATCAAGTTCATCCCGTAAAAGCTCGATCGCATGTTGTACCCCTGTCTCTCCCTCTACAGCTAATCCCCACAATACAGGGCGTCCCAACAAGACTGCCTTTGCTCCTAGTGCCAAAGCTTTGAGAATATCAGTTCCTCGACGAATACCACCATCAACTAACACATCCACCTTGTCCCCAACCGCAGTTACTACTTCACTTAAGGCATCAATAGAAGCAATTGCACCATCCAATTGTCTGCCTCCATGATTGGACACAATCACCCCTTTTGCTCCATGTTCCACTGCCCGTAGTGCATCATCTCCTCGTAAAATCCCTTTAACGACAACTGGCAGAGGCGACAAAGATTGCAACCATTCTAAATCCGCCCAAGTCAGCGCAGGGTTAATCTGCTCTAAAAAATAGGCAAATAAACCCGATTCACCCGATTGGTAGGAAATTTCCAGATTGCTCAACCTGGAGAAATTAGCCAGTTCCAGATCTGGGGGAAGAACAAATTGATTATGCATATCTTTCTCCCGCTTCCCCAATACGGGCGCATCAACAGTGAGGCAAAGGGCTTGGAAACCTGCGGCATAAGCGCGTTCTACTAAGGCACGGGTTAAACCGCGATCGCGATGAACATAAAGCTGAAACCACTGAGGGGCTTCATTCTTGACACTGGCAACATCTTCCATGTTTTGTGTTGAGAGTGTACTCAACACCATTACAGTCCCTACCTTAGCCGCCGCTTTTGCTGTGGCAATTTCTCCTTCGGAATGTGCCAGACATTGAAAAGCCATCGGGGCAATGAGAATGGGGAGTTGCAAAAATTGACCGAGGATTTGGGTACTTAAATCCCGTTGGCTAACATCAACTAGCATTCGGGGGCGAAGTTTATACCGCTCAAAAGCAGTACGATTATCTCGTAGCGTAATTTCATCCCAGGAACCACTAGCGTAATAGTCCCGCGCCATTGGAGAAAGCTGTTGGTTGGCTAGGATTTGATATTCAAAAAGGTTGATTGGTTTTGCAGGAGTCGTCATATGACAATTCGTAATTCTTAATGCCTAATTGATAGTCATACCAAATTGCATTCATAATTAGCACATTAGATTTCTTGAAGATTATTCCTTTTCAACCCATTATTGAGCATCTTCCGACGCCTACCTTAGCGCTTCACCCTTTTTACCTTATTCAGTAAGCCCTACTTAGGCGAACCATCTTACTCAAAAAAACTAACGATCCAAACGGCAACGCTCGTCAAAATAGAAACACTACAAAATCCCCACAACGCAGTGCTTTTCCAACTAGAGCCAAAGCCAAACACGACTTGAGAGAACCCTCCCCCTAACCCTCCCACAATCAAACCTAAGGTTAAGCCTAAAATAATTGCCGTCACTAGAGTTTCCCTGCGTTTTTCTGCCTGTTTTTTTGTTCGGAGCCGATTAGTATTGGCTTGATTTGCTCTTGCTATTTCACGCTGTTCTTTTTTTTGCTGAATTTGCTCTTTTGCTTGTCTTTCAGGGGTGTAGCAAATTTGGTGAGCGTAAACTGTTTCCGTAACCCAGCCGTCTAAATACTGACGCTGAAGTTCTTTAACTGCTACTTCTAAATTCTTGTTAAGAGAAAAGCCACAATAACAGCAAGGAGCAAAAGATGGGTTTTTCAAGTGTGTTGGAAACTTCTGCCCACAATTAGGACAACTTACAGAACTACTCGTATCAAACTCAATAGAATGTCTACATAGAGGGCAACTCGTTCTCGAACGACTCACTCTTACTTGGCTCACTTGTTGATGACAAGCATAATGAAAAAATTTAACTGAAGTTGGGAGTCCAATATCACCATAATCTTTTGAAATTTTGATTGCGGCTGAACGCTTCAGCATTTTTCCACAAACCACACACTTGACACCTAACGGATACCGAGTGGAACAACGGGGGCACTCGGCAGCTTGAGAACTGACTAATCCACCACATTCAATACACTTTTCAAGAGTAGCCATAGGGCTTTTTCCTACTGCTGATTAGCTGATTTATCAAAATTTTTGTAGAGGTATGATGCTATTGTTACCTACACCTATAGGGTATGTAACTAAAAAAAATTACAAAATCAATAAAAATTATGAATTAACAATTATGAATTCTGAAAAAGAAATTAACCTAGTTGCATTCATATGTAGCGCATTAATTTTCTCTATATTTGGAGGGTTCCCTTACCTGTTTTAACTACTATGTTTGAATGTAAATCAGTATCATCCGAGTTGGAATGTTCTTCTAATATCTTTTAACTGTATTTAAGAGCAGTTAAAATATATAAATCTTTAATTCATAATTCATAATTCAACCTTCATAATTCAAAACCATTGTCCACCTTTAAACCGCCAACGAGGAAATAAAATCCGCATCAACGTTTGGGATGCTATGTAAACACTCAGCCAGACTAAGCTATAGTGGAGGATAAACCAAAACACAGAAAATTCTTGTCCATTGGGTAAGCCAATAAGTCTTACCCAAAAAGCAATAAATATTCCTTCCCAAATTCCGGTCAGTAGTTGTAATGCCCCTGGCCAATCTCGATCCCAACGGAACCTCTGAAGATAGCTGTAAAGAATGTCCCAGAGGCAACCCAATAACGCTACATATACAAGTATCCAGAAAAAGACGGAACTGGCACCGGGGCCAATAATACCCAAAGAAAACGGTATCGTTACAATCACACCGACTGTAGCAAGGAGGAATAACCGAGTTTGCCAACGACCAAGAAGAGTGGGAGTCATGGGAAAAGGGAGAAATATTAAAAGTAATTAACGTGTTATTTATATTGAATAAAATTTGTTTGATGTTAAAGTTTTTCCCTTTATCTGTGCAGCCTGCGACAATTTGGTTTTTGGTCAAAAAAGAATAGATCTAATCTGAAAATAGGAGTCAGAATTCAGGAGTCAGAATTCAGGAGAGGGAAATTTTTATTCGTTCGTTGTGAGTTCGCGTTCATGTGCCTAGCTTGAAAATAGGAGTCAAGGGTCAGGAGTTAGGAGTCAGGAGAGGGAATTTTTCATTTTTTCGTTGTGAGCGATAGCACATGGGCGGCTG
>CBKWLJ010000575.1:0-5176 GCA_966675205.1 uncultured bacterium | reverse complement strand
TGGCTGAAGTACTGGCAGCACTTGCCTACCGGAAGGAAGATGAACTGAAGCATTGTCTTCGTTGCAATAAAGGCAGGTTTAGTCGATTTGACTTAACCTTTGCAGCAAAGAAACAAAAAAGCACAAATTTAGCCAGGATACGTTGTCGTTAGCTGGCTTTATCATTCCTGCTTTGAATTTTTAATTTATAAATAGGAGTTCAACCTCATGCCAGTACTCTCAAGAGAGGAACTCAAAACTGTTGTTACAACACCAAAAAATCCCTGCGTTTCAATTTTCATGCCTACACACAAAGCAGGGCCAGAAATTCGTCAAGACCCCATTCGCTTCAAGAATCTCATCAAGGAAGCCGAAGAACGCCTGATGGAGGGTGAGAATGGTCTAGACCATTCAGATGCTGTAAGTCTGCTTACACCCGCCCATGAAATTGACCGCGAAGATTTCTGGCGTCACCAAGATGCCGGATTGGCACTGTTTATTGCTCCGGATTTCTTTCGCTATTACCGCGTACCGATAGAGTTAGAGGAAATGGTTGTGGTGAGCGATCACTTCCACCTCAAGCCCTTACTCCCGCTACTCAACGGCGATGGGCGCTTCTATCTCCTTGATCTGAGCCAGCAAAATATCAGGCTATTTGAGGGATCGCGCTACTCTCTCAAAGAGGTGGAACTCGAAGATCTTCCGCAGAGCCTTTCTGAAGCCCTTCAGTATGACTGGCAAGATAAGGGAGTACAGTTCCGAATCAGCACATCAAAAGGAGGAACCTCCAATCCATTTCAGAAGGCGGGTTCTTTTCACGGACAGGGAAGCCCGGAAACCGATGATAACAGACAGCAAATCCTGCAATTCTTTCACCTGGTCGATAAGGGAGTGTTCGACTACCTCAAAGATGAGCAAGCGCCGTTAGTGTTAGCTGGTGTGGAATATCTGTTCCCCATTTACAAAGAGGCAAATACCTACCCTCATCTTTTGGAAGAAGGCATCACTGGAAATCAAAAAATCTCCACATCGGAAGAGCTACACGAGCAAGCTTGGGCGATTGTAGAACCTCACTTTCTGCAAGCCGAGCAAGAGGTAACTGAACGTTACAGAGAATTTTCTGGAAATAATCAGGATCAGGTATCCGACGACCTGAAAGAAGTAGTCAAGGCGGCTTACTACCAACGCATTGACTCGTTGGTTGTAGCGGTAGGCCAACAACAGTGGGGTCGCTTTGATCCCCAGAGCGATACGGTGCAACTTCACGAACAAGAACAGCCTGGTGATGAGGACTTGTTGGATTTCGCAGCAATTCATACCCTTTTGAATGGCGGCACTGTGTTTGCTGTGAAACCCGATCGCGTTCCAGCCCAATCACGAGTGGCGGCAATTTTCCGCTATTAAATTGTTCTGAACATAACTCATTTGTTACTGACTTGAAGCCGCCTATAAGTAGATTTGCTTTCTTGATTGATTGAAAGCGTCGGATATGATGTTACGATTCCCATGAGTACCGTCGGTCAAACGGGAATCGTAAAGACGCAGTTTATTGCGTCTGTTGTGAGGAGTTCGATTAAGGAATGGAAAGCCTGTGGTTGATGCGAAGATATCTTCTAGGCAGTCGTTAAATTTGACCGGTCCTAGACTCCTGACTGTATTAACAGTTGGGTTGAGCTTGGGAGCCTTGATTCTTGATTGGACAGCAGGGCGCTCACTCTTATCAGACCTCTCGATGACCCTGCCGCTGCTAATATGTGCCTTGATTACAGCAGCACTAGGTTATTGGGCTGTCCCTGTTCTTCAAGCACTCAAAATGGGGCAAATTATTCGTGAAGAAGGGCCCCAAACGCACTTACGAAAGGCAGGCACTCCGACAATGGGAGGCCTGTTTTTTGTACCCGTAGCAGTCGCAGTAGCTTGGCTGTGGTCGGGATTCGTGATGAGAGGTCAAGATGTTTCTGAGGTATTCGTTGTCGGTGTTGTGACTCTTGCCTATGCCGGAATTGGCTTGTTGGATGATTGGCAAATTGTTCGGCGTAAGTCCAATAAAGGAATTTCACCCCGCACGAAATTGGCACTCCAACTAACAGTTGGTTCTTTGTTTTGTTTATGGCTAGCTGGGAATCAGCCAGCAAGTCTCACCACCATTCACTTGCCTTTAGGGATAGTCTTACCACTAGGCTTTCTGTTTTGGCCGTTGGCGGTATTTGTACTCATGGCTGAAAGTAACGCCACCAATCTCACCGATGGGGTGGACGGACTAGCAGCTGGGACTTGTGCGATCGCGTTTTTAGGAATGGGTGCGATCGTTGCACCAATTTCACCGGGTTTAATGGTGTTTTGTGCCTGTATGGCTGGAAGTTGCCTGGGCTTTGTCGTTCATAACCGCCATCCTGCTACAGTGTTTATGGGCGATACAGGTTCTTTAGCACTCGGCGGTGGGTTAGCAGCGATCGGTCTTTTAAGCCAAAACCTTTGGGTTTTATTTATCATCAGCGGTATATTCTTTGTAGAATCCCTATCGGTCATTGCCCAGGTGGGTTACTACAAAGCTACAAAAGATGCCAATGGCATCGGTAAGCGTCTCTTTAAAATGTCCCCGTTTCATAATCATCTGGAACTCAGTGGTTGGTCTGAAACAAAAATAGTAGCTGTGTTTTACCTGGTTAATGGTCTTTTGGTTTTGTTAAGCTTTGCTACCAAGATGGGCGGTTAAGGATTTTAGGAAGGCAAACAGTAGAGGGGGAGAAGCCTAAGTAAGACGACCTTCCCCTCTATGAGTATCCTGAACTACATCAGGTAACCATTCTGTTGTGAAAGTAGGAGCTTCTCTGAAAATAGCAGGGAGATCTAGGGGAGAGAAATTTTCATTTATTCCTTGTGAGTGCTGCTCATAGTGTTTAACTTGAAAATCGGTTCAAGGTTAGAAGGCTAGGAATTTTCATTATGAGTGTTGTGCGCCTTAGCTGATGAGGTCTAATCAGCAAAGAGAATTTTTATGCTTTCTTGGTAAACGCAATTTCATCGCCATCTCACTTCTGATAGGCGTTCAGGGTTCATCTCCGGGAATCATCAACAAATCAAAAAGCGACGAGCGACTATACATCTCAACCCTTGGAAGAAATCGGCTTTCTGCTGCCTGGGGTAACTGAAAATCTCATCTCAGCTACTGCTTATAGAATTTGGTCAAGCTTAGCGTTGTGCTCTTATCTTGAAGTACTATAGGGGATTATTGCAACGATTGGGCTGAAAGCGATGAGTTCTAAAATCGCTTGCATTTACAGGGTCGGACTAGTCCCAATTACCCGATAGGCTAGCTTGAATCAGCCCTCGGGAATAATTAGATCATACTATTTCCGTTAAATTTGAAGAAGTAGCGGTATAAGGAAAATAGATGTCAGCACACCTGTTACTGGTAGACGACGAACCGGGGGTACGAGCATCAGTCAAAGAATATTTACAAGAAGTTGGTGGTTTTGAGGTTCAGGTTGCCAGCAACGCAGATGAAGCATGGCAGATGATGCAGCAAAAAACACCAGATCTCGTAATTTCTGATGTCATGATGCCTCAGGTCGATGGGTATCAGTTCCTCAAAAGGCTGCGAGAAGACCCTCGTTTTAAGTCTTTGCCTGTTGTGTTTCTCACTGCAAGAGGAATGACTTCAGACCGCATTCAGGGTTATCAAGCCGGTGTGGATGCCTATTTGCCCAAGCCGTTTGACCCTGATGAATTGGTCGCAATTGTTGAGAACTTGTTGGAGCGTCGCACGACAACATCCGGAGAAACGGCGAGCAATACGGACTTAGAGCAAATCGCTCAAGAAATTGCGGCAATTCGAGCCATGTTAGATCATAGAGGGGGTATTGCTCAAACACCTGCCCCAATTCGCATTGACTTTACGCCACGCGAACAAAGTGTCTTAGATTTAGTTGCAGAAGGGTTGATGAATAAAGAAATCGCTCGACGCCTAGACACCAGTGTGCGTAATGTCGAGAAGTATGTTAGCCGCTTATTCAGCAAAACAGGAACCAATAGTCGCACGGAGTTAGTACGCTACGCTCTCGAACATGGCTTGACCAAATAATCAGCAGTAGCGGCGAGGAAGCTAAAGATGTCAGGACAACTATTACTTATAGACGACGAACCAGGAATACGAGTAGCAGTCAAAGATTATTTAGAAGAAGTGGGGGGGTTTGCCGTACAGGTTGCTAGCCATGCTGACGAAGCGTGGCAGATGATGCAGCAAAAAACACCAGACTTAGTGATTTCTGACATTATGATGCCTCAGGTCGATGGGTATCAGTTCCTCAAAAAACTGCGAGAAGACTCTCGCTTCAAATCTTTGCCTGTAGTTTTTCTTACAGCTAGAGGAATGACTTCAGATCGCATTCAAGGATATGCAGCAGGTGTGGATGCTTATCTACCGAAGCCATTTGATTCAGACGAACTCGTTGCTATTGTTAAAAATTTGTTAGGGCGTCGTACTCTAGCAAGGGCAGATGCCAATCTGGAGAAGATTGTAGGACAGATTGCTGAAGTTCAGCAGATGCTCAAACAACAAAATAGCCCTGTGCAAACCCGCTCACCTATTCATATTAACTTTACACCCCGAGAGCAGAGCGTTCTCGATTTAGTCTCTCAAGGGCTGATGAATAAAGAAATAGCCCGACAGTTAAAAACGGGTGTACGCAATGTTGAAAAATATGTCAGCCGCTTGTTTAACAAAACAGGAACGAATAGTCGTACAGAGTTAGTACGCTTCGCCCTCGAACGGGGCTTGACTAAGTGAATTGTTGCTTCAATTTTATTTCACTTTCTTCCTGTTAAAACATCAACTTCCCAGATGAATTGAGTTATAATTATAAATATAAATTGCACACTCTCATCGGTGCCAACCTTACCCAAGTCGGGAACTCTACTGGGTTGGAAGTGCAAACAACATCACTGATGGTAGGCGTGAAATAAACCCGGAAGTGAGATTTTTATGTGTCACCAAGGGCGAGATAATTCGCCTCAACCTAAGAAAAAATTTCATTTAGCCCCCCAATTGCACCGCATTCAGTTGTGGCAAATCGGGATGTACAAGCTCTATTAGCATGGGTATTAATGGAGTTTGTACCCTATACAAGACTGAATAAAAAATAGCCCTCGCGGTTTAATTTGACTTGCGAGATTTTTGTACAGGGAATTTTTAGCA
>CBKWLJ010000574.1:0-5178 GCA_966675205.1 uncultured bacterium | reverse complement strand
GTTTCGTTGCACATCCGTTTCGCCCTACTAATGCCTTTCCCAATCAGCTAATGCTTTGATTGCAGATATCCTTTTCAGGTGAACCTCTCCAAGGGGTCTATCCTCTTCAATGAGTTGAAAATATCATAACCTTGAAATACTGATTCAGCTTCAGTATTTATACTTAAAGATAAAGTTTGAATTATGAAGTGGAAGTTACTTGGATTCCCAATATTGAATCACGCCCCATTGTCCATTTGTCAACCACTCAGGGTCTTCTTGGTTTAGTGCTTCTACTTGTTCTAACTGAAGACCCACGGCAAGTTCTGACTTGAGGGTACGTAGAGCCACAAATGGTGCAGGAAAGTAGCACACAATGTCTTCAAAAGGGGTAGTCAATGACCAGTGGCGATCGCCTAAACATCGACGATAATTCGCATCTCCTTTGATTACAATTAAGCTGGATTGACTTAAATCCTGCCGTAAGGATTCGGGCATTTCCCAAAAGGCTAATGGAGAAGTCCAAAAGTAATGATCACGACAAAGTAAACGACCTTGATCAATATGGTCTTGTAGGCGATGCGCGAGGAATTGCACTTCTTTATCACTATCAGCCGCAAGAAATTCTATGGTGTAGTGAACATCCTTAATCATCGCATCGGAGACGAAGGTCGGATGAGGCTTTAGGTTCAGGTAAATCACTCCAGCCGCCCGACTTGTTAATAGAAAGTCGGCTACACATAAATCGCAGATGAGTTCAAATCCTGCATTGTCTACGATAATGTCAATGCGTTCCCCTTGAAAGTTAGCGACTCGGTCAGCAATTCTGGATGTATCGTCTACTAAGATGTGGGTCTGTTCTAGGTGAATTTCGCTGCTATTGTCGAGTGCTTCAGCATCGACAGGCCAAAGACTCAAATCAGCCCTATTCCCCCACAACACGGAATACAGTAGAGCAATCAAACTATTGCGATCGCTTTTATCATCGCCCTGTTGCTCTTGCTCATGCCAGTGGTTAACTCGTGTACTTAATTCCCGGATGGAATGAAGGGTTGTTTCCAAACCCCTACGTTTTTGTAGTGCAAATGGATCGACGCCTTGGCAGGCTCCTGCTTGGAAATAATGGGTTGCTTCTAGAATGCGGCGGTAGAAGTATGCCTCTGCAAAATACCAGGGAATATCGAACCAGCGTTTTCCTCCCATCGGTTCCAAATATTTAGCCCATGCTGTCACATCTGGCGCTTGGCCGTCTTGGAGGAAACGCACCATACCATTTGGCAATTCCTGAATCAAACTTTCCAGGTTGTCCCCAATTGAGGAAGGGAAGTCATTTTCATCGATTACCCGTTGGACAATGGCTGGCATCCGTTGAATCAGGGTGAAGTAGGCGAAAGAACCTTCCTCGGACATCATCAGGGGTTGGGGTACAGGTAATCGAGGGGATTGAAATTGAGAGTTCATCAAATTTTCCTCAACCACGAACTTACGATTACGTTTCAAAAACTAACGACAGATTCTGTTACTTTAGGACTTACACTCCTTTTACATCAATATTTTGATAGTGCGCTAAAGGCTACAGAAGATTCGCCCAGTCCCTTAAATAAGAGGGAAGTGAGCAGACTTTCTGTTATTTCATCGTTCCCAAATATGCGATCGCGTTTTGTTCAGATTTGGCTTAAAGAGATTCAGTCACTTCCCATCCCACTGTGTTGCCATGTCAGAAGAACAAATCAATCACGAGGAGTCGATATCGCCCTTAAAAAGGCTGCGAATTCAAGCGGGTTTAACTCAAGCTGAACTCGCAAGACAAATTCCTGACAAAACTGGAATTAAACCCATCTCTCAAAGAGCCGTCAGTGCCTGGGAGAGGGGAGAATATCAACCTGAACTCACCATTCCTCAAATGAAGGCATTTTGCCGAGCATTGCGTGTTACTCTCGACGAGTTGCCCGATGATTGCGGCCCACCCCAGCGTTCATCCTAAAGGAAAAATGACTGAGCGTTCTTCTCTATTGCCATCAGGGTGTATCGTTCGTCCAGCTTGTGCCAAGGATATCTGGACGATTCGGAAATTAGTGCTGAGTGCAAAACTCGATCCTACCCAGCTACGTTGGTCACAGTTTTGGGTAATTGAATGCGCTGGGCGTGTTGTCGCTTGTGGGCAGCTACGTAGCTTTCTAGGGGCACAAGAACTCGGTAGCTTAGTGGTGGCACCGGATTGGCGAGGTCGGGGGTTGGGGAGTTATTTGGTTAACTATCTCATTCAAGAGGCAACCCAACCTCTTTATTTAGAATGCTTAGGTAGCAGGCTGGTCAAATTTTATACCCGCTTTGGATTTGAGCCGATTGCTTTGCAGGAACTCCCACCTTCTCTTAAACGGAAGTTTGGCATTTCTCAACTGGCCTCTAAACTACTGCCTATGATTTGTGTAACCATCATGCAGTATCGAGGTTCTTGACCCAAACCGCGTTTCTCCAGGGAAAAGGGGAAGGTGGGGAGAAGATTATGCAATTTCGATGCAAATCAGCTTAATTGCTATTGCATCAAACACTATCCGTCACACTACTAAAATTAAACTCCTTCACCCTTACCCCCGGTACCACACTGCCACCAAAACGCTGCACTGTACTCAATGCATCGACATCCCGTAACATCTCCGGCAGGCATTGATTAAAACGTAGATTTTTAATCGGGTAAGCAATCTGACCGTCCTCAATCCAAAACGTACCATCCCGTGTCATCCCTGTCACTTCTAGGGTTTTAGGATTGACATAGCGCACATACCAAGCACGGTTGACTAAAATTCCTCGCTCTGTTTGAGCAATTACATCAGCAAGGCTTTGGTCAGAACCAGACATCACAATCGGAAAAAATGAACCTGTCGGCGCTTTGCCTTGTTCCTGTGCCCAGTAGCGGCTGTAGGATAAAGTTTGAGGAATACCATCCTTAACCACTTCTAGGTAGCGATTACTCAAGCCATCGTTGAAGAATGTCCCAAACTGCAATAGTGGATGAGCGGGATTACGCTGAACTTGAACTAAAGGGCTGAATAGTTGTTCACCCACTCGGTTGCCTACAGGATTGCCTATCTCATCACTGCGAGACATAAATGAGCGTCCCTCATCTGCTGCCCGTGCATCCAAATTCCAAATTACCCAAGCGAGCAAATCCTGAAAAGCAGCACCATCGAAAACTACCGAATACTTGCCCGGACTGACTAGGCGAGGTTGACGAGAGCGTAAGGCTCGCTGAATTAACGGCTCTGTCATTGCTTCTATTGGTAACTGAGCGATCGCAAATGCACTGCGTTGTCCCCAACTCGAACCATCTGCAATCCTTGCCGTAAAGCTATATTCTGCTTCCGTAATGCGATCGCACGCTCTTAATCCCTGTGAGTTTCCCACTGCCTGCAACATCGCTTCTGTACTCAAAGTACCCGATCCCTCAACTCCAGCCTTGGCACTCAACGCACACACTCGCTGAACGATTTCTCCTCGTGCCAGAGGAGAGAGGGTTGCCGTTGCTTCATCAAATGCCGGAGTACGCGGTTCGTAGTCCTGAGGCTTGAGTAAAGGCACCCATTCGGGGTCTTCTGGAGCAATCCGAGCCAGTTCTTCTGATCGTCGAAGGGTTTGTGTTATCGCTTCGGGGTCGAGCTCGGTTGTAGAAGCGGATGCACTGCGCTTCCCAAAATAACTGGTGATGCTGAGACTAAATTTTGTGCGGTTAAGATTCTGGCTGATCTGATTTTCTGAAAAGCGCGAGAGAGCAGACTCACTGGCGTTGATGCTAACAAAGACCTCCTCTGCTTCGGATTGCTGGATAACGGTTTCAATCAAATCTAGAGCTTGGGTTTCACTCAAAAGTGTAGGTACTGCGGTAAAGGTCACGTTCATCCTCCAAGGGTTCAGGGTTAATAATCCGAACGGTTGATTTATCTTTCGTAAAAAAAATCTGTAAACTTTGCTACAAAAAACCAGATAGACTAGAAAAAAAGGACTATTCCTTAATGTCATTCAGGGGGTTATACAATGAACACCCAAGAACGAATCAAGATAGTCAACACGCACTATCCAAGCCCCAATCAAGTCTTAATGATTCTTCTTATTGTTTTAGCGTCCTTTGGGATGGGTTTGATTCCGATCTTGTATGGTTTAAACTCACCCAACCCTCAAGATATCGTTCCCCCATCGGAAGCCGGTCTTTGGAGCGTGATGGGTAAAGCTGAATGAGCTATTACAAAAAGGCAGAAGATAGGAGAGGCTCCAAGGGAAGAAAGCTTGTACAGTAAGCTTTTTAAGCTTTTTGCACAGGTGGGTTATTTTCTTCGCTCTGCACTAGGGCCGAAAAAAGTTTGTGAGGATGAGTAGGTTCCAAAAAAACCTTTGAATCTGCCAACCTCCGTGATGTATTCAGGGGGTGGACTGAACATGGGAATTTATCTCGCTTCAACCCCTCATACCAAATCCGGTAAGAACACCTCTTGATTATTGGACAGGCAGGGGAGCAAGAGAGAAAAACAAGCTCATTGGGAAAGAGGGGTTATCAATGCGGGTTTAGTATCAACTAAGGATAGATAGCTTTTCCTCCAAGGGAATGACGATTCTGCTGATTATGAACCCTATTAATGGGAGTTGTATCGAAAAAATCCTTTGGAGATAATCATGACACAACGTAATATTCAGAACCCAACTGAGTCGGATGGTACCATTCGCGATCGCCAAAATTCTGAGTCCGAGCAAGACGCGGCAAATCGAGATCATCGGCTCGCTAATCCACCCATTGAAAAACAAGACGGTTTCTTTAACAATTACTGTGATGCTAATCCGAATGCACCTGAGTGCCGGGTTTATGACCTCTAATTGGAAAATAAGGCTCCAAGGCAGAAACTAGAAGGCAGGTTGCCGGATGGGTGCCCTCACTACTAGCAGGCGTCCCCCTTGGGAGCGCTTGCGGTTCTGGCTAAGGTGCGCCACCAATCTGGATATCGCGCACCCGCACTGGCACACAGCCATGCGTCATCTGAGCGATTTGCATTGGCTCACCTTTCCCACACATATTAGTACCACATTGCTCCCACTCTGAAACCGGTGCGATCGCATCCACACTATTCCAGAAGTCCGTAGTCATCGCGTGGTACGTGACATCTTTTAACATTCCCACAATCTTGCCCTTCTCCACCTTCCAGAAGGCATCCC
>CBKWLJ010000573.1:0-5213 GCA_966675205.1 uncultured bacterium | reverse complement strand
GTGATTACATCACAACGAGAAGCGAGTTCGGCAGTAGCAGTAGCGTCATCAATGGCAGCAAAAATTGTATCAGAAGCAATGCCTACGGCTGGATCTGAAGGAGAGGGCGTCTGAATGATCAATTTAATCTCCAGCGCGTGGGCCGCATCTGCCATCATCCACGCTAGTTGCCCCCCACCAATTACACCAACACGCATCATTTTTTTGTGCTACTACATTAGAAGTGTTATTCCCTAACTTTAACCCTTATTCAACTGAATGCGTAATCCTCGTTAGGTAAGAACTTTCGCAACATAATTAAAGACAGATTAGAGCCCTGTACAGCGGTTATGGTAGAGCATCTCTAAAAGTTGCCTATATTCAGTTAAAGTTTAAATCTTATCTAAATATCAATTCCGAATTCCGAATTCCGAATTACGAATTATTAATCCCTTTTCTTCCCCTAAGGAGATAGGTGTACATTTCTCCTTTTCCTTTGACCTCAATTACACCTCGTTCTTCAAACAGATACTTATCCTGTAATAATTCATAAGTCGCCTGACTAACCTGAATACAATTAGGCATACCATGAGATTCCATCCGACTAGCTGTATTTACTGCATCGCCCCACAAATCGTATATAAATTTTTTCAGACCAATCACTCCTGCTACGACAGGCCCCGTATTAATGCCGATTCTGATGCTGAACGATTCATCAAGTTCTTGGCTGAACTTGGCAATTTCCTGCTGCATATCTAGTGCCATTTCAGCCACCGATTCCGCATGATCAGGTCGTGGCGTCGGCAAACCACCAACTACCATATAGGCATCCCCAATTGTCTTAATCTTCTCTAAACCATGACGTTCTGCTAGCTGATCAAATGTCGAGAAAATTTGGTTGAGTAAATTCACGATTTCCGTAGCCGAGAGCCGAGCTGAAAGTGGAGTAAAACCAACAATATCAGCAAACATAATGGTTGCTTCGGTAAAGCTGTCAGCAATGGTGATTTGCTCCTGTTTCAATCGTTCAGCGATCGGCTGAGGCAAAATATTTAGGAGTAATCGTTCAACTTTTTCGCGTTCCTCTGCCAAAAGTCGATCTTGAAAAAAATCTTTCCTTATATAGTATTCCATTGAATAACTAGAAAACATTCCTAGTAGATTAGCAAAAATTAATTCCAAACTGTTTTCAAATAAACTAGACAAAGAAAGATTAATATAAAAGATATTAACAGAGATAGCAACTAAGAATGTTATCCAGCCCACGAAAGTTGCATACAGAAAATTTAGTTTAATAGCTGTATATGCATATAAAATCATTATGATAATTTCAGGGTTTTCTAAATCTACGCCTCTTACAAATACAGAAAAGGATATAAAAATCAAAATTAACAAAATAATGAACAAGCTAATTACAGGCTGCATCAAACGCTTGAAGGGCCTAGAAAATGTAAAAAATAGAAACGCTATAGTTACTGGGAACAAAAAAACATAACGAAAGATTAATGCTTTATCCCTAATCTCTGGAGATAACCATTGATCTAAAAATCCAGAAATTGCCAGAAAAAACAGAGCTAGCAGGAGAGCAAAACGAACCTGTCTTAAAGATTTTTTAAAGTATTCTTCAAAGAAAATCTCCTCTAGCTCCTTAGGAAATCGTAAAGTTAGAGGATTAATGGGTATCTTCCTTGCCATGTTGTTGGAGTTTTACTGAATCACAAAAATTCCCCTAATGGGGTGACACCACAACCGTAGATACACAATAAACCTATAATCAACGGCAACCTAGAGAATCACGAGTAGCGATACCAGTTTTGGAATTCACACCTGTCGCTTTGGTACAAAGCTCCTTAATTTGAACAGTATCTAAAATGGCATCCGTGAAATCAGCACCTGTAATATCAGCATCGTCAAAGGTAGCGCTCAGTAGAATACTTTCGGTGAAATTAGCATCACTTAAATCAGCACCTGTAAAATTGACCTGATCGACCATTGCATTGGTTAAATCCGCCCCGTGCAAATTTGCCTGAGTCATAATTGAGACACTGAAAACGGCTCCCTGCAAGTCGGCATCGGAAAAGTTTGTTTGTTCTAAACTCGCGTTGGCAAATTCCGCTGCTCGTAAAATTTGACCTGAAAAATCCTTACCTCTGAGTTGTGCATTACTGTAGGACGGTGGAGGTGGATAATATTTGTAAGCTTGGGCTTGTGCAGGGAGGGGACAGCACACAATCAGGAATACCACGAGGAACGCAGCAACCTGCCGAAAAATCAGAACAACAGAGGAAGAAGTTAATGACATTAATCAAAACTTAACTGGATGATAGGGGAGTTGTGTCGTAACTAGGTTTATACTAAATCCACTTGCCTAGTTTCGCCTTGACCTCGAATGATAGCAACCTTGTCTTAGAGCCAAAACCTGATTGACTCTACCCTTAAAAGGATAGCGATCTAGGTAGGTTGTTGATAAAGTTACTCAAAGATTGGTCATGCCAAACTTCTTATTGACTTGGTTACTCACGGCTTTAGCCTTGGTGATTACCGCTAATCTCGTACCAGGTTTTGTAGTTACTAGTTTCATTGCTGCCTTGCTGGCGGCAGTGGTTTTGGGATTAGTTAATGCGGTTATTAGACCGATTTTAGTCCTTCTGACACTGCCCATTACCTTTGTCACCTTGGGATTGTTCCTATTGGTTATCAACGCTCTCACCATTTGGCTAGCTGGCGCTATCACTCCTGGTTTTCAAGTTCTGGGTTTTTTGCCTGCTTTACTGGGGTCAATTGTTCTGACAATTGTTGCCACTGTGCTTAACTTTGTAGTGGAGCGGTTTATCTAACTGGGATTACCTCCTGCTATTTCGCTATCAAAGCCTAAATAACCCCTTGGGGTAATCATCCAGTCACTATAGGTTCTGGTACTTTGGTTACCAATCAGAACCGTAGTGAGCATATCAATGGGGGTTTCTAGGAGTTTTTCCAAGGTGGTCAGGGTAATTTCTTCGTCTTGCCGATAGGCGGAATGAACGATCGCAACAGGTGTCATTGGGTCACGGTACTTTAAGAAAATGGCTTGTGCTGTGGCAATCTGCTCGGTACGTGTGCGCGATCGCGGATTGTACAATGCTGTTATAAAATCGGCTTGGGCGGCTGCTTTTAAGCGCTTTTCAATCACCTCCCAAGGCGTTAACAAGTCACTCAAACTAATTGCACAAAAATCATGCATTAACGGCGCACCTACACGGGATGCAGCGGCTTGCAGGGCGGTAATTCCCGGAAATACCTGTACTTTCGGCGTTTTACCATCCCAACCGTTAGCGCGAAGTTCTTCTAGGACTAACCCCGCCATACCGTAAATGCCGCAATCCCCAGAGGAAACAACTGCTACCGTTAAGCCCCATTGTGCCAGTTCAATTGCTCGTTGTGCCCGTTGGCGTTCTTGGGTAATGGGTAGCGCTTCTACAATTTGCCCCGGACGGAGTAAAGGGGTGATTAAATCGATATAAAGGGAGTAACCAATGACAGCATCAGCACAGGATACAGCCGTTTGAGCGGCAGGTGTCATTTGATCTAACTGTCCCGGCCCGGTGCCAATCAAGAATAATTGACCAGTACGTCCAGTGTACTCTTGTTTTGATTGTGCGATCGCAACCGTTACGGCCCCCGGTTCTCCTTCTAACTTGACGATTTGTTTTGCCACCTGTATGGATACCCCTTGTGGGTATCCCTCGTGTGGGTATCCCTCTTGTGGGTATTCGCCTTTTGGGTACCGTACCCCATGAATCAGGGCAGGCACAAGGCCTGCCCCTACGATTGCGGCTGCTTCGGCTACGCTGGGGGTTCCTACTTCTTTTTCTACAATTGTTGAGGGATTGGGGACATTAATGGAACGTAGAATTTCACTAGGGAAGGTGCGTAACGGCCAGTGGCGTTCTCGGCACAACTCCACTAATCCCACTTCATCGGCTTTAATGTCGATGGTAGCAATTCCTGCGATCGCGCTTTCTGCTAAATGATGCTTCTGGCAAACTTGCTTAATTGCTGTCTCAATCAACGCTTTAGAGGTTCCTCTTTCACAACCAATTCCCACCCACAACACTCGTGGATGCCATTGCACTTTTGGGAAATCAGATTCTGGTGAAAATTGCCGTTGCGTGGGACTAATCCAAATTCTGGCCTTGGGTGAGGGTGCTTCTTCCTTCGTTGTAGCAGTATATTCAGGAAAGCCAAATTGAAAGGAATGCTTTTCGGGAAGATGATGTTGCCAGAGAGTGGAACCCGCTTCTTGAATTACCTGAACCGATTCTCCTCGCGCCACAACCGCACTCACTCCCGTCCAATCTCCCTCCCCACGTTGCCACCCGAAGGGAATGCCTAAGATATCTACACCCGGTAAGCCTAACCCCGCAGAAGCGCCTGTTAAAATCGGTGTTGCCCCCAGTTGGTGAGCAATCATCCGTGCTAATTGGTCAGCTTTGCCTTGATGCCCACTACATAAACTGATAACAAATTGACCTTTTTCATCGATGACAACAACGGCTGGGTCACGGGATTTATCTTGTAATAAGGGAGCAATTAGCCGTACCACTGCCCCAGTCGCGAGACAAAATACAAAGGTGCGGTGATTGGGCCATAACGAGGCAATATGGTCTTTAAGAGAACCCGTGTAAACTTGTGCCTGTTCAAGGTTCACGGACTCTGGCACCCAGAGAATCGCACCACTCGATTGGCACAGAGGTTGTAAAGTTTGGGCGGCAGTGGGAGTCGTTGCGATCGCGGCGATCGGTTTAAAATTTTGGAACATTCAGAAGTGCTGAGTCAAGAGTGCTGATTGTACCTTTCCTGGGAAGGAGAGTGAAAGAATTTCGGATGCTTCGCTTCTTATTCTTAAAAAATGCTCCCACCGGTCTAATACACCAATCCGAGTTTATAAACGAGTTTGAACTAATTTTACCCAAATTGTCGATTCATTTTAAACCAATTTATCTTTTTATGATTATTGCAACATTGCTAGATCGAAGCACCACATTTCTCTAGAATTGAGCAACAAACTTCAGGCGATACTCGCGTTACAATTAACACAAAATACTCAATATGCCCCATAGGGGGATGTAAGTGTTTTTCGGAGTAAATCCTTTAAAAAACTGCATCAATGTAAAAACTCTATTAGCCTCTGATAGAAATACCTGGGTGCAAAATAGGAGGTAACTAATGTGTTGCATAATCATAATCAAGAG
>CBKWLJ010000572.1:0-5233 GCA_966675205.1 uncultured bacterium | reverse complement strand
AGCCAAGTGGTAAGGCAGAGGTCTGCAAAACCTTTATCCCCCAGTTCGAATCTGGGTGCCGCCTTTTAAACATCTCCATGTTGTGCCATCAACGACGGCTGCTGTAGCAGGTTTTTCCAGCCCTAAGCTCATCTCACACAAAAGTTTGGCGATGGAGACAATCGAGCGCAAGTTGCCTGTTGTGCTGTTTTGGAGCGAATGCGTTAGCTTAACCTGCGGCAAGGGTTGCGCTAACGTGATAACGAACGTGAACGCATTCATCAATGCTTGCCTTGAGAACCTCAGAAGCTTTGAGGAGGAGTGGATAGATAAGGATGTCGCTGAGGTGCTTTTTCCTTTGAGATCTTAGATTGATTTGTCTTGATTGAGGATAGAGCAATGACTCAAGCAACTGATAAGGAAAAAACGATTTTAGACCGAATTAGAAGTTTGACTCCCCAACAACAGCAGGAGGTACTAAATTTCATTTAATTTTTACAGCTTAATGCAAAAAAGTGTGAGATGGAGAAGGAGGATAAAGAACCTATTTTCGCTTATGAAGCAGCAAAATTAGAGAGTTGATGAATCGGTATAAGAACGTTCCGATGTCTTGAGCGGATGGGTGTTTTGTACTTGAGAGTAAGGCGGGAGAGTTTAGGTGACGTGTTAAGCTTGTGATAAGCCTTTACTATACTTGACTTTACAGTTATGGCTGAGAAATTAATAGTTAAGAACTTTGCTGGTATTAAAGAGCTAGAAATTGAGATTAAACGAATAAATATATTGATTGGTCCACAAGCCAGCGGGAAAAGTGTGTGTGCAAAGCTGCTCTTTTACTTCAAAAATTTTGTTTGGGAGATCTTATCAGTTGTAGAAAACGAACAGACAAAGCGCAACTTAGATTCAAACTATTCTAAAACTTTTGAGGAATATTTTCCTTCAGATTCATGGGGCGATCATAATTTTTTTATCAGATATGAAATTTGTGAGGTTTTTATCGAAATTACTAGAAAGCAAGATAGCAAGGGGAAAATTTCACTTAATTACTCAGATTTATTCAAGAAAGAGCTAGCAGAGTTGCGTTCCTTGTTAAGGAAATTTAAGGAAAAGAGCTTTGATAAGGATGCTAGATACGAACGTATTGATAGGTTGTATTTGACTAGGGAAGTTTTGAGAGACTCTTTGATAGACTTTTTAAGTACTTCTCTTTGCAAAGAAGCAGCTTTTACACAACTCTTTATTCCTGCGGGACGCTCTTTCTTTGCAAATCTTCAAAGCAGTATATTCTCTTTCCTCTCCAGCAACAACGCATTAGATCCATTTCTAAGAGTTTTTGGTTCCACTTATGAAAGTATAAAAGGTGTACGCTTCAGATTCCGAGATAGACCTGACGAGAGAAAGGATATACAAGATGAAATAGGTAGGTTGATAGAAAAATCTCTATGTGGTAAGCACATCCACGAGAAAGGCAAGGATTTTCTGGAAATAGCAGATGGGAGACGTATCAGCGTTGCCAATTCATCTTCTGGTCAACAGGAAACGCTCCCTCTTACAATAATGCTTGCTGCGCTACCTTTTCTAACCTCCTCTCGCTCTGGACAAACAGTCTATATTGAGGAACCGGAAGCACATCTATTTCCAAGCGCACAAAGAAGTGTTATTGAGTTGATAGCTACTGTGTTTAACTATCGAAAGGAGAAACTTCAATTTTTTATAACTACACATAGTCCTTATGTTCTAACAGCAATTAATAACTTGCTTCAAGCTGGTCTTCTTTACGAAGAGGCTAGTCAAGACATGTTACGACAGATAGAGAAAATAGTTCCTAAGTATAAAGCGTTAAACACTTCTGACCTATCAGCCTACGTATTAGCAAACGGTCAAGGCAATAGCATCATATGTTTTGATACTGGTCTAATAGATGCAAAAGTCATTGATTCTGTTTCTGATGAGTTAGCTATTGAATTTGATAAACTTCTGAATTTAGCCTGAACTGCATATGAGAAGTTTGCCAGAGTGTGAGGAATACAAGTCTGAGGCAAAAATTGTTTTGCAGGAAAACAAAAGTAAGATAACTTTCTTGAATCCAAATCAAGATAAAATATTAATAATTAGAGTTGATGGCTGTGTTATTAAGGATGATGAGACCTTACGATGTGACTATGCGCTCATCCCATGTGATGAAATAGAAATATATGTCGAGTTGAAAGGAAGTGACGTTTTACATGCAGTTAAACAAATAGAGTCAACTATTCGTCTCCTTTCACAAAATTCACAAAAAATAAGAAAACTATGCTTTGTAGTATCTACAAGGGTTCCCAAGCAAACCACGAGTATACAACAGTTACAAAGCCAGTTTAAGAAAATGTTTAATGCCAGTTTCCGAATAAAAAATATTCAAGATGTTTATGATTTAAGCACTTCTATTATCTAATACCATTTTAAGGTGGCAACTACCGCCGTCCTAGAGCAACGGATATGCGCCATCTGGCACTGATGGACTTTCTACTGGAGCATTACGAAGACATTCCTCCTGAACTGTTGAACTTGCTCTGCCCTTCTGAACCCAATCAGTAGGAATCTAAGCTGCTCCAACGTTAATACAATAATACAATTTTGGTATTTTGCCCCATTCTCGGTAAACCCGAAAACCCGCCCGGAGTTCAAACTCCGGCGTCACAGATCAAGTCCATTGAAATGGACTGAAACTTTTATCTAGTCGTCTTCAGACGACTTTAGCTATTAGCCAAGGGTTTAAACCCCTGGCGGGTTAACGCGAATAGTGCAAGATGTGGTTAACCAATATTACTCGCCGCTAAAACTTGCTCAACTGTAATCGATAATTCTGGGAAGGTGCGAGAAGCGATCGGCTGGCTCACTGTAAATTCAGTTTGCTCATATAAACCTTCTTCCCACAACAAAACTAAAACTTTTGACTCAATCGGGTCTACAATCCAGTATTCAGGAATTTCTAACGCCGCATATTCAGAACGCTTATAACGATAGTCAAGATTGATAGATTCTGGACTCACCACCTCCACCGCTAACAATGGCGGAGTCTGACAAACCGCTGATTGATCAATGAATTCTGTTATTTGTTCCACCGTTACTATATAGACATCACATAACCGCGATTTTCGCCATCCCGTCCTAATGCCCGCCTCTCTAAAACACAGCCAAGATAAACTCAATCGATTGATTTCTGCATCGAAAAGCTGCTCAATAAACTTAGCAATTAGTAAATGTCTAATCGTTGGTGGATTCCTGATTTCTAGTTTCCCATCAACCAACTCATAACGGTTATCTGTGCCATCATCATAAGTAAGATATTCTTCAAAAGAAAAAAGGCATTCAGTTGTTTTAGAAAACATATTAGACTAAAAAAATTAAGGGATTGCTATAATTGTTTAACTTCTATTGCCATACAATGCTCTAATTTTAACAGTCGCTCTATCATCACCTGTACCGACTCATAAAACGGCTTATGTTGCTCAATCTGACTGTAAAGATTTTGTATTAAAAGAGCCAGTCCCTGATTCCCTGTTCAGACAACAATCTAAAATCCTCGTATCCCAAATTAGTTGACTTTTGCAGAGTTAGCGGGGATTCTGCTGCCGCAAGTCGCAATAGCGAAGAGGGACACCATGCAGCGAGTGTGGCGTTCCCTGGTTAAGCTTGGCTATACTCCATATTTAGCTTTGACAGGGGAATTTACCGTGAATCAGAACTCTAATAGGGGTTGCAGAAGAACAGTTCTTGAGCTGGTAACAGGAGGATTAGGGTTAGTTTCTGTGGGAATGACTTTTTTGAGTCTTCCAGCTTTTGCTCAGATTGTTCCGGATGCGACATTGGGGAGTGAAGGTTCACAGGTGACTCCTAATGTCAATGTTGGAGGAAGTTTGGGCGATCGCATAGATGGGGGGGCAGTCCGGGGAAGCAATTTGTTTCACAGCTTCTCAGAGTTCAATGTGAATAATGGACAGCGCGTTTATTTTGCTGATCCAGCCGGAATTGCCAATATTTTCAGCCGCGTTACAGGCTCGAATATTTCTAATATCCTGGGGACGTTGGGGGTTGATGGTGCTGCGAATTTGTTCTTGCTCAACCCGAATGGGATCTTTTTTGGGCCGAATGCCGTAGTGGATATTCAGGGTTCATTTGTGGCAACCACCGGCGATCGCTTTGTCTTTCCGGGGGGTGCTGAGTTTGGTGCCAGCAATCCCCAAGCACCTCCCCTACTGACGATGAGTGTTCCGGTTGGCGTGCAGTATGGCGCACAATCGGGGACGATTACCCATACAGGGAATTTAACAGTAGGGCAAGACTTGACACTGGCAGGTGAGAATCTAGATTTGCAAGGTGAGTTACGTGCAGGTAGAGATTTGACGCTGCAAGCTCAAAATACTGTACGGGCGCGGGATAGTGTAACCAATCCATTTGTTGCTTCTGCGAGTGGAAAATTGGTGGTGCAGGGGAATCAAGCGGTGGATATTGTTGCCTTGAATCACCCCAATAGTGGTTTGTTCTCTGGCAAAGACATGGTGTTGCGGAGTGCGAATACTGTGGGGGGTGATATTCACTACTGGAGTGGAGGAAATTTCCGAATTGAAACGTTGGATGGTAATTTAGGAAATTTATTTAGTCCCGCCGACCCTGTAATTCGTGCCAGTGGGGATGTAAACTTTGCTAATTATGAAGGAGCCTCGCTGCATATTTTTGCCGGGGGGAGTGTGACGATTGGTGATGTCAGGATTACAGGTGCAGATACAGTAGGAAATGCGATCGCAGAAAACGTTACTTTATCGGATGGTACAACGATTATTCCCATTGACGGCACGACTCAACCTACTCTTGATATCCGAGCGGGAACGACTGCGATCAATCCTCCTGGCATCACAGGAAATACGACTGGCTTCACTTCAGGAATACCTGGAACAGGGGGAACAGGGACGAGTGCTGATATCAACATTAATAGTATTTCCATCAACGATAATATTCTAAATAATGGAGCAATTCTCTTCCTTACAAATCAGTACCAACCTAACTCATTGGTCAGCCCCAACGGAATTACAATTGGCTCTATTGATATTCAGGATGGTGGTTCCATTGTTGTTGATTCCCGCAGTGGAATTACTCTCAATCGTCGAGTTGATACGTTTCCTACGAATAATACTAACGGTACGGTTACGTTATTAGCGGGTAGCGATATTACGGTCAATAGTACAGTAGATACTTCTATCGATGGGATTGGGGG
>CBKWLJ010000571.1:0-5238 GCA_966675205.1 uncultured bacterium | reverse complement strand
TGGTTCCTGCAAAGCCACAGGAGATGGCAGCAGACACGTCTCCGTCGCTAATCAACCGGACTCTGGCACCCGCTTGGCGAATTTCCTCAATCAGTTCTTTGTGGCGATCACGTTTCATGACAACCACCACGAGTTCCTCAATGGAACGATCCAAGCACTCGGAGAGAATTTTTAGGTTTTCCGTCGCCGATTTGTTGATATCGACATGACCGGCTGCTTGCGGGGGGGCGGCTAGCTTTTTCATGTAAAAGTCAGGGGCTGCAAACAAACCACCTTTCTCGGAAATAGCGAGTACTGCCATGGAACCGTTCTGCCCGTAGGCTACCAAGTTGGTGCCTTCACAGGGGTCAACAGCGATGTCAATCTCAACCAATTCATCTGGGTTGCAATAAGATTTGGCATCTTCGCGGGTACAGATGCCCACTTCTTCGCCAATGTAGAGCATAGGAGCGTCATCTCGCTCCCCTTCTCCAATCACAATGCGACCCCGCATGTAAATTTTGTTCATCCGTTCCCGCATGGCTTCTACGGCCACGTGGTCAGCAGTATTTTTATCGCCTTTACCCATCCAACGGGCAGAAGCGATCGCTGCTTGTTCAACAACTTCAATAATTTCTAATCCAAGTGTATTTTCCACAACACCCGTTCTCCCAACTGCTTGATTTTGCGACGTTTTGCCAACTGTACCAGTTTTAAAGTCTATCAGAGGGGGTACCCCTAGAGGTCAGTGTACTCTGAGAGTCATGTTAAGTTTTGCTGCAATTCCAACAAAGCGCTTCAGGCGTATGACACTTTTCCTAGTGCTTTTTAGGCTGAAAAAACCAGAAATCTTAAGTTTTTCTGAGATATGTGAAGAAGATAATGATTATATGTATTACAGCTATTGCTCTGACATTAAGAACGAATGTTTGACTTTCTCAATCCCCTTTTAGGACGATACCCAGAACGCGTCAAAGCCAACGTTGAAATTTATACTTGGCAAACCTGCCCGTTCTGTATCCGAGCCAAAATGCTGCTTTGGTGGAAGGGTGTTAACTTTACAGAGTACAAAATCGACGGCGATGAAGCTGCCAGAAGCCAAATGGCGCAACGCGCTAACGGACGCCGGACATTACCACAAATTTTCATCAACGACCAGCATGTAGGTGGATGTGATGACCTCTATGCCTTAGATACTAAAGGGCAGTTAGACCCCCTGTTAGCACAAGCCGCTACTTCTTGAAATCCTTGGCTTCCGAAATTCCTCCACCACCCATTGAAGACCCAGTATATCTCGTTCATCGACAATGGATGAGCCATGCGATCGCACTGGCCCAGTCAGCAGGTGATGCAGGCGAGGTACCCGTCGGTGCTGTTATCGTTGATGCGGATAATCACTTAATCGCGGAAGCCGAGAATCGCCGTGAACGTGACAAAGACCCGACCGCTCATGCTGAAATTCTCGCCCTGAGGGCAGCCGGTCAAGCTTTAAAAACCTGGCACCTCAATAATTGCACCCTCTATGTCACCTTAGAGCCTTGTCCCATGTGTGCCGGTGCGCTTATTTTGGCACGACTGGGGCTGCTTGTTTATGGAGTGGACGATCCCAAAACTGGCACAATTCGCACGGTTGCCAATATTCCTGATAGTGCTTGCTCAAATCACCGATTGCCTGTAATTGCTGGAATTATGGAATCAGCCTGCCGTCAGCAATTACAATCCTGGTTTGCTCATCGGCGTCATTGAGCAAGTACGGCATCACACAATTACTCTCATGACACCAATAGAAGTGTCCCCTAAGTAGAGGACAGGAATTGGACAGTGAATCTAAGGTAAGAGAGGAGAAAAGGATGCAGTTAAGACACTTAATTCCTAATGATTCAGCTCGACTACCGCCAACACACCCCCATCATTACCAATCCGACAGAACACTCTTCACTCGAGAAGTCATCTCCGGCATCACCAGAGAAGTCATCTCCGGCAAAAGCCTCTGCTGTTAGTTCCCGTGTTTGCCACTGGCTAACGTCAATCCTCTATCCGTTAGGCCGTCATGTCCTGATGCCGTTTTACTTCCGTCATCTGAAAGTAACCGGACAAGAAAATATTCCTAAGACAGGGCCTATTATCCTCGCTCCTACCCATCGCTCTCGCTGGGATGCCTTAATCATTCCTTATGCTGCTGGCAAACCTGTGAGTGGACGTGATTTACGCTACATGGTGTCAGAGGACGAAATGAAAGGGCTACAAGGCTGGTTTATCCGGCGTGTGGGAGGATTTCCTGTTAACACCAAACACCCAGGTGTGAGTAGTTTCCGTCATAGTATTGAACTCCTCCGAAATGGTGAAGCGCTGGTGATGTTTCCTGAAGGCAATATCTTCCGAGAAAGTCAGGTTCAGCCCCTCAAGCCTGGTATGGCTCGTATTGCCCTACAAGCAGAAGCGAGTGAACCGGGCATGGATTTGGCGATCGTACCGATTAGCATTCGTTACAGCAATCCCATCCCTCATTGGCGCTGTGATGTCACAGTTACGATTGGAACTCCTATAAAAGTGACAAAATATTGCACCAACTCAGGTAAAAAAAATGCTAAACAGCTAACTCATGATTTGGAAATAGCCATGAGAAACCTCAATGAAGAGAATATGTTAACTGGTTCCCTGCCAGTACCGACAGCTTAACTATCTCAATGAGAGTGAATCATCCGAGAGAGACATTATCCCCTCAAGCTGCAACAGGGATTACTCTCTCCGTTGCTATAACCAAGATTTTTATGGAGTTTCAGAGCGAGTCGCTAACGCATCCTTTCACCTTGATATCTTCGGTTTGCTAGACGCAAAGGCGATCGCTTGACGTCAGTGAACCGTTCTGATGTCGAGTTGCATTCAAACATAGTAGTCCAGACTGAGACGGAGACGATCCGGACACAGGGACAAGGAATCTGCTACGTATGAAGGTAGCTTGATATGCGTGCATCTCAACGAATGATCAATGTTAAGAGGCTTTAGACGCAAGTAACCGATTGATTTCTTGTAAAATTTCTTCAATTCCCGAATCTTTGGCTAAAAAGCCATCGGCTAAAGGACAAATTTTTCTACCTTCTTCCAAGGGATTCATACTAATCCATCCCGTAAATAAAACGAGCAGAGGAGGATTATTTAAGGTATTTTTTACATAGTCAATTAATTCACATCCATTGTGAATTTTGAGACTCGAATCAGGAATAATACTTAAATCAATCAGGACTAAATCATAATCATTGAATTTAATATTTTCCAAGAAAATTCTAGTGTCTGTAAAAGTAGAAACTTCAAAATAATTACTTAAGAAGCATTGAATAACTTGGCAAAAACCACTATTGTCATCTAATACAGCCAGATTATACATTTTATATATTTTATAAACGGCGATAATATCTTTATATCTCTTTATAATCAAGAGAATTATCTAACCGAAGAATTATTTTTTAATTGTATTTGTTGACAACTTGCTTAAGTTCTTCTAGAACCATCTCGAAACCTAAAATCAGCAGAGAATAAAAATTATATGTTCTACGTATGAATTCAACTCGGTCTCCCATTGTTTTTCAGCTTTCGTAAATGGTGGGCAACTGCTGCCGAGCTGGTAGAGGCTCTAAAATAATAACCGAACGCTTGTAAAGTTTGATCTGAAGAAAAAAGCTCCTGCCTGTGGCAGGAGCTTGCTTTGATTAAAAGTTTATCTCTCGACTGAGTGGAGCGACTTAGTCAAGGTCTGGCATCGAGAGTACGGGTTCAGTTTCACGATCAATACCCTTCTCAAAACCAGCGGCGGCCGCACGAGCACGACCAGCGTGCCAGAGGTGACCGACTAGGAAGAAGAAGGCTAACACAAAGTGAGAGGTCGCCAACCAAGCACGGGGAGACACATAGTTGAACGCGTTAGGCTCTGTGATAATACCACCCACAGAGTTGAGTGAACCGTTAGGAGCATGAGTCATGTACTCAGCTGCCCGACGCACTTGCCAGGGCTGAATGTCATTTTGGATCTTGTTCAGGTCAAGACCGTTAGGTCCACGTAGGGGCTCCAGCCAAGGGCCTTGGAAGTCCCAGAAGCGCATCGTTTCACCACCGAAAATGATTTCGCCGGTAGGAGAGCGCATCAGGTATTTACCCAAACCGGTTGGACCTTGGGAAGAAGCGACGTTTGCGCCTAGCTTTTGGTCACGAACTAAGAAGATGAAAGACTGAGCCTGAGAAGCTTCAGCGTTGGTAGGACCGTAAAATTCGCTGGGATAAGCGGTGTTGTTAAACCAGACGTAGCAGGAGGCGATAAAGCCCATCATGGACAGTGCACCCAAGCTGTAGGAGAGGTAAGCTTCTCCAGACCAGATGAAGGCGCGGCGAGCCCAACCAAAGGGCTTGGTGAGAATGTGCCAGATACCACCCGCAATACAGGTCAAACCGAGCCAAATATGACCACCGATGATATCTTCCATGTTGTTGACGCTGACAATCCAGCCATCACCACCGAAAGGAGACTTCAGCAGATAACCGAAGATCACGGCTGGGTTCAGTGTCGGATTGGTAATGACACGAACATCACCACCACCGGGGGCCCAGGTATCGTACACACCACCAAAGAACATAGCCTTGGCCACCAACAGGAGCGCTCCTAATCCCAACATAATCAGGTGGAAGCCCAAGATGGTAGTCATCTTGTTCTTATCTTTCCAGTCGTAACCAAAGAAAGCAGAGTACTCTTCTAAGGTTTCAGGACCACGAACGGCGTGATAGATACCGCCGATACCCAGTACAGCAGAGGAAATGAGGTGCAGTACGCCGACTACGAAGTAAGGGAAGGTGTCGATGACTTCACCACCAGGACCAACACCCCATCCAAGGGTGGCTAGGTGAGGAATGAGGATGCAGCCCTGCTCGTACATGGGCTTTTCGGGCAGGAAGTGAGCGACCTCAAATAGGGTCATCGCTCCAGCCCAGAAAACGATTAGTCCCGCGTGGGCAACGTGAGCACCCAGCAATTTACCGGAGAGGTTAATCAAACGGGCGTTACCAGCCCACCAGGCAAAACCTGATGATTCTTGGTCACGATTACCCGCAACCATTGAACTACTAGAAAGTGTTACCACGAGATATTACCTTTTCAAAAAGACCGACGATGTCATGAGGAATGAATGCTGAATACTGAGAGTTCAGCATTCATCATTAAAGGTATTTTACAAAGCGTTACCGCGAGGCAGAACTTCCTCAGGGAACTCAAAG
>CBKWLJ010000570.1:0-5239 GCA_966675205.1 uncultured bacterium | reverse complement strand
AATTCTGACTCCTGAATTCTGACTCCTGAATTCTGACTCCTGACCCCTATTTTCAGTGATGATGCCCATAAGCTCCGCATTCGGGTTGAAAGGAAACAACTTCTTCCCTGACTTCTACTCCTAAGTGTTCCAGCATCGTTCGCAAAACTGGATCAGGAGATAATCGCAAATAGTCAGGAGCAACCTCCAAAGGTACATGGCGATTACCTAGATGGTAAGACGCTCTGAGCAAAGCTAATGGGGTTTGAGCCGTCACGGTTAGCACGGGTTCTGGCTTAGCAACAATCCGCACTACAACATCACCCTCCTCAGATTGCAATAAATCGCCATCCTGTAGCACAGTACCTCGGGGTAAGCGCAGATACAAGACTTGACCCTCTGGTGTTTCAAAACGATGGCGTGTTCGGGTACGCTCATGGGCAGTGAGGGAGAGGGTACTGCTGACTGAAGCATCTACATCAGCATGGAGACGTTGTGTAAGAGTCAGCATCGGAAAAAAGCGATGAGCTGTTTAGGGATTATTTTGAAGACGCACCAATTCATTTTGAAGACGTTGTTGTAACCCTGGGTTGGATTGGGCTGTTACCGTGATTGCATTAAACTGAGCTATTGTCAATCCCTGCGTATCATCAATATACTTTTTGGATTGTTTACAGTAATTTACTACAACATCTCGGATATTCTTGGGGAGATCGGCGATCGATTCGGCTTTGGTACAGGTAATGTCAGGAACCGTATCGCTATTCGACATTTGCTGAATTTCTTTGGAGGCAGCTTGGCGACTTTGGTCGATCGCTAAAAGGGCTTTTGCATAACGCTCGATTTCTTCAGCCGTGAGTGATGTCACTGTAGGCAAAGGGGATGGAGACTCAACGGATGGAGGAGCAGCACATCCAGCCAACATCGTCGCGAGTCCGGTAAGCCCAGCGAAGAGCAAAAATAACCTATTGTTATCAGTGAAGAGATGCTTCATAGGAACTAGGTGATATTAGGAAGGAACTCCAACCTCAGAGCGTATTCTATCTTTCGATATCACCTGCTCAAACGTCAATAGGCATATACTCAAACGAAAAGGTAACAGCTTAAAGGGGCGGAGTATAATTTTTCTCCTTTCCCCCTTCGCCTTTCCCCCTTACCCCACGCCGTAAGCGTCAGTAGTCTTGCCATGTCTTCCACAGAAGTGTTTCTTGTTCCCCACGCCAATTCCAGAATTGGGATTTGGGTTTATTAAATGTCCTGTTATTTTAAAAGTTTATGATAGCCTCAGTTTTGAGGTAACATTCTTTATCCTACCTTGATAAAACTGTCACGCTTATGTGTATTTGGCGATCGCATTTTTAGTTAAAGGTAAATTCATCAGGTCACTAGCGCTAGGAACTAGAAATATTCAGTGACAGCTTCCATCCTGACTAGATTCAACCCAAGTGTTATCCAACAACTAGGCGATGTTTGGACTAGAACTTTATTGCTGGAGACGCAGTAATTCTTCTTGGATTTGCTGCCGTAACGCTGGATTAGATTGCATCAGCTTTGTAATCTCATTGAATTGTGAATTCTTGCGCTTGGGAAAGTAATTAGCGACAATCGCGGAAGACTGGTCACAGTAATTTTGAGCTATGCCTCGTGCCTGGGGAGGGAGTGCGTTTATGGTTGCAGCATTATTGCAAACAATTTCAGGAACATCCTTAGAGTTTAGAATGTTTTTAATTTCCTGATAAGCCGCTTGACGGACACGTTCTATTGTCCACAGAGCCTTAGCATAGTTTTTAATATCTTGAACAGGAACGCCAGCCGTTTGAGCAGAGACCGAATTACCAAAGACAAGAGTGGGAGAGTCTTGAGATAATCCAGGGATAAAGCCAGATAGCCAACCGAGGGTAGTGAGAGTCCCTATTAATAGAGACTGGGAGAAAATTCGGTTGAACTGAGATCGGGAACAGTAAGAACTCATCATGACGATCGCGGGTGTCCAAAAAGCAAGGAACTAAAACCACTGAGGGTTAGTTTTTTTGAACTATTTTACGGCGTAGAAGTTCCTTAGAATCTATCGTATTTTAGGAAATATTACTTTGGCGTGGAAACGGTGGGAAATAGCTCAAACCTGAAGCCAAGCTGAATCCTTCACACCCCTTCCCTACGGACTAACTTTGACAAATTTGACAGAGTTCTATGACTTTTGTTTGCAAGGTGACAAGCGGTTCACTGCCTCTTTTCAGGTTGAATTCTAACTCTAGCAGCACTCGCAGCGTTGAGGTGAGTTGCTCCATAGAAAGAGACTGAACTTCCTTGGTGAGAAAGTAAATTCGCTTGGGATTCCCCACCTCGGCTGCATCCGCGATCGCTTTTTGGTCTCGTTCTCCCTCTTTTACCATTAGTTTCACCCACAACCAAGTGCGAAACTGTCCGACTAAAGTGGCAACAATCCTCAAGGCGGGTTCATTTTTGTTGAGTAAGTCAGCCACCAACTCCAATGCTTTTACCCCATTCCCTTGGCGAATTGCCTCTGCTAGCTGCAAGCTGTTTTGGGTATTGGCTGTGACGAGGGTAGCGACAACAGTTTCATTCAACGGTTTGGATGCCTCACCTGCGTAGAGTCGCAATTTCTCCAGTTCGTTGAACAACTGCCTGGTATCGTTACCAACTGACTGTGCTAACAGTTCGGCAGCCATAGGGGTAAGTTTGACGCCAACTTTTTGAGAACAAGAGTGTACCCGCTTCACCAACTCTTCGGTTTTCCAAGGCGGGATGAGTGAAAACTCCCGAATGTGAGCATATTTTTGCAGAAGTTTAGTCGATTTGAGACGCCCGTCGGGACGATTGCTCGTTGTGAGTAACAATACTGACTCATCAGCGATTAATGGTAAAGTACGCTCTAGTTCTGCCAGCAAATTTTCCGAACATTGCTGGCACAAGGTTGTGTCTACCAACCAAACCAGACGCTTCCCCATCCCAAAGGGAGGTGTCATTGCTTGATTGAGTCCCTGAATCACTGCATCTGGTTGATCAGGAGAAATTTTGTCATAGTTAAAACTAACCCAACTGGGGTCAAGTTCGGACTCACGAAGTTCGTTTACAGCTTGTGTCAGGGCAAAGTCATCTTCTCCCCAGTAGAGGTAAATTGGCATATGGAACACCTACGGTAGCAAGGGGATCGAGATTGGACGAGACGTATCAAACTTATCTAAATCGGGTAGCACGGTTAACGCTACCAGCAACTTATCAATCCCAATTGCAGCACATTCAAGAGTCACCCAAGTTCAAGCCTCTTCCCGATGGCGGCAGACAGGCGGTTCCCTTTCCGGGTTATACCGTGTCTTCTCCCCCTTGGGAAGAAGAGCCAGAGAGTTCAGCATTCTACACTCCCTTAAAGGAACTCCAACAACAGCTGTTACAGCAATTAGACCCTGGTTTAATCGTACTGGTTCCTCCCGAAAGCTTTCATCTAACCTTCGCGGATTTGATTTGGGAGAGTGTCTATCGGGATATGGAACGCCAAAACCCTGATTTTGATCAGCAACTGCGCGATCGCATTCGCGAGAGCTTTGAGCAGTATCCAAAAGCTTACAGCAGCGGTACTCCCATTTGCTGGCAGCTTCTGGGAATTATGATTCGCCCTCGTGCGATCGCAGTTTGTTTGGCACCAGAAGACGATAAAGCCTACCAGCGGATGATGGAGGTGCGCCGAGCGATTTATCAAAATTCGGGTCTAATTGCTTTGGGGGTTGAACCGCAATACAATTTTACTGCCCACATTACTTTGGGGTATTTTGGCGAGATTTCACCGAATTTAGATCGCGATCGCATCGCTGACACCCTCTGTGAATTCAATCAGCACACCTTAAAAGAAGAAGGGGTACCGCTGTGTGTTCGCCAGGTAGAACTGCGAAAGTTTGACGACATGATGCGCTACTATCGCGAACCTGACTGGCCCATTTTGGAGTTATAAGGTTTCCAGCGGTCAGAGATTAAAGATTTATTTTCAACAATTGAAATCTATCTTTCAAAATTTCAACTTTTAAAATTCAAATCTTTCCTAGACTCTGACCTGCTGGAATTTTTTTGGGTATCAACATTAACAAAACCCTTAATTAACCGCACATTCATTCCTGTTTTTCAAAGGAAAATAGTTTAAAAAAATAGGCTTGCGCTGCAAGAGTAAACGCTAAAATCTGCATCTACAATATCCTAAAAGGCTATTATGAGCTTGCCAATCCATCCCATAATGGAGCAAAGTTTTGCCGTTATTGACCAAGAAATTGGCGAGCATAACTTTAGTCCTGCTGAGTATGCCATTGTCCGGCGAATCATCCACAGTACAGCAGATTTTGAATTTGCTCAACTCATTCGATTTAGCAAAGATGCGATCGCATCGGGTATCTTTGCGCTTCAGAACCAGTACCCAATTATCACCGATGTGGGAATGGTGAAACAGGGGATAGCGGGAATGGTAGCAAAAACCTTTGGTAATCCCCTAATCGCTGCTGTAGAACAAGTATCAAAAGCCCTACCAGGAAAGACACGTACTGAAACTGGCTTACTCCAATGCTTTGAGAAATATCCAGGCGCGATTTTTGTGATTGGTAATGCACCGACTGCCCTGCTAGCGTTGTGTGCCCAGCTACCCACAGCACCCATTGAACCTGCTTTAGTGATTGGTGTACCGGTTGGCTTCATCTCAGTTTTAGAATCAAAAGCGACCCTAGCACAAACCTCAGTTCCCCAAATTCTAGTTGAAGGACGCAAAGGCGGTTCACCCGTTGCAGCAGCCATCCTTAATGCTTTAATAGTTTTGGCATGGGAGGAGAATGGGTTGAATGTTTAAGGTTAGCAAGGCGTGCAAGTTGGCTAACTTAGCAAGCCGAGCCAGTTAACCAGTTAGCAGGTTATAACTTTCAACCTTCCAACCTTTCAACTTTCAACTTGTTTATGACACCAGTACACGTTGTTGGCATTGGCTTGGATGGTGCCGTTGGACTGACAAATACCGTGCGGCAGATTGTGGAACAGGCGACATTATTAGTGGGGAGCGATCGCCACCTGAGTTATTTCCCTAACCATCAGGCCCCACGTCTAGTACTCAAAGATTTTACCCAAGCCATTCGAGAGCTTCGTGAGCAAATCGCAGTAAGTGACGCCAACAAGAGTATTGTTGTATTGGTTAGCGGCGATCCACTCTTTTTTGGCTTGGGACGACTGCTAATTGAGGAACTGCCACCCAATCAACTCACCTTTCATCCCC
>CBKWLJ010000569.1:0-5268 GCA_966675205.1 uncultured bacterium | reverse complement strand
TTGTACCAAAAGGCTCCTATCCCTTTTGTATTCTCGGCATCCCCTGCATCGGGTAGTGAATTGTAATGAATAGAAATTGCGATCGCAGGTTTAAGTTTGTCAATGATCGCCACTCGATCTTGCAGCGATACCTCTTGATCATCTTCTCTTGTCATGTACACTGTCGCCCCCCGTGCCTGAAGCTGCTCTCGCACTAACTTTGACACCACAAGGTTGACGGCTTTTTCGGGATAACTCGTTGGCCCAAGGGCCCCACTTTCAGCACCGCCATGGCCTGGATCGAGCAAAATTTTAATGCCAGATAGGGGTTGGGAATTGGGGGAAGAATTGACACCCTGACGCTTAGCGCTGGGGGGGTGGCGTAGCGACAAGACGAGGGTTGTGCCTTCGTATCTGAGGTTATACCCCCACTGTTGGGGAGATTTGAGGTTAAAAGTGTATTGGACTTGATTGGGTACAGTTTGCTGCCAGTCGAGGCGAGAAATTAAAGGGTCATCATCAAGACGAATAATATCAGTTTGCGCGGTGGTGTTGTACAACGTCAGGGTAAACGTGCGATCGCCTTGCTGTACACTGACTGGTACTGGCGATTGTAAGGGAAAAAGAATTTCTGTGGCACCGTCTACCTGACGCGCACGAACACTCCGAATTAGCGATCGCACCGGTACGCTTCCCGGAACAATCCGCACTTCTGAGTCCTTGATCCAAGCTCCATAATCCAATCTCACCCATTCTCCTTCTCTGCCCGTCACAGTTGCCTTAGTCCCTTTGGGGAGAGGCGTGAGGCGAGAATAGTCGGTGCTTGGGCCAGTGCGAGCAACACCTGCATCACTAATCACTTCTACCACTTCGAGCTTGGCTGGAGATAAAATTGATAGTTTTCCTGGCCCTGCTTGGGTGATGGTTTTGCCGTTCACTGTTAATTGGAACTGAGGTGAAACCATTTCAGCAGGATTTTCCGCAGTCGCACAACCTTGGTATTGGCCTACAATCGTTCGGGAAGTGGGTTGATTCTGCTGGGTTAATGCGGCTGAATTCGCGGGGAGTGCAACATCCTGGGGTTGAGGAAGTAGAGGGATGGTTTGATTGGCTAACTTTACAGAGACACTAGCATTCGGTGGTGCGATCGCGCCAAAGCAAATCAGTTCTCCTGGCATTCTCGCCATATCCACTGCTGGTGTCAGCGAATCTTTGCCAAAAGCTAACCCTTCTGGGGGTGTGGGGATTGTGGAAGTTCGGGTAACTTTGAGCTGAACTTGTTGCTGTGCGCCTGAATTTCCTTGATAGCGCAGTGTAAATACGTTCTCACCGAGTTCCAAGGGGAAACTGGGAGCAAAATGTCCTGCCGGACTGCGTGCGATCGCCTTACCATTAACGAGTACCTCTCCTGATTGAGGCGCTGTGCCAATGAAAAAAATTCGCTCTGCTGTCGTTTTGTGGTTAGGAGGGGGATAGACAACGGAAAGGGGTTGTTCTGCCCAAGTTGGAGATGCCACGATCACAGTTCCTAGTAGAGCCAATCCCAAAATGTTTCTCATTTCTTAATTTCAGCAATTCGTTTCAGAGCGAAGTTATGTTTAGAGAAGCTTACGCAAAGCTTTTATTTGTAGGGTGTGAAAGCACGAGCGTAATGCACCGTCAATATGAGGTATAGCCCCATCAATCCTGCTTATTTGGGGATGAGAGTTCAATACAGATAAACACAGATGCACACAGATAGCAAGTGATTTCTTAAGGATTTGCGATAGGTTCTTGGCTTTCTTTAATCTTCCAAGAGCTGAGTGGGTAGTCCATCGATACTGTTGAGATTTTTTGCTTGCCAATATTCCTTAATTCCCTGTTCTCCCTTTTTCTCGGCCCATTCGATGAGAGTATTCCTTTCTTGCTTGAATTCATAAAGTGGTACGCCATAGCCACAAGAGGTTTGTACGGATTCAATATCCAGAACGATGATTTGGCGCTTTCCGGGCAAAGAATCAAACAGTGAGGACAACGATTGCCATTCCTCGTCTTTGGCGCGAATCACCCGACCTTTCCCATAAAGGCGTAAAATTAAAGGTTTTTCAGAAAAACTACAAAACATAATGGTCATTCTGCCATTTTCCCTTAAGTGAGCAGCGGTTTCATTGCCACTTCCGGTTAAGTCGAGATAAGCAACGGTTTGATGATCGATGCAGCGCAATGTATCGATCCCTTTGGGGGATAAATTGATTCGCCCTTGCAGAGGAGCCGTTGCGGTAAAAAATAGCTTCTGTTCCTGAATAAAGTCTTGTAAAGAGGAATTCAGCTCAGAATAAAACTTAGCCATGAGAAACCTTTAGTGAAAAAACAGCAAAACTCTGTAAAAGTGAGCCACAATTTGTTACCTTTCAAGTAGCATCTACTAAGTCAATAACCGTTAGTCTATAACAGTGCAACATCAGAGGTGGAGCGATTGAATGAGCATTTTGAGAGGCATTCTGGCTTTTACCTCTATGATTTAGCTTGGTGTAGTGAACACCAAAAAGCTGCTTGGGGAGCTAGAAATGAAAAGTCCAAAGGTTATACATCTTCTTGCCCAAGCCAGAAAAAGCTAGAATAGCTAGCTTAAGTGATTGATGGGACACCGAGAACCATCAGTAACGAGCAACACTCGAAGAGTGTGGCACAATTGACGGGGAAATCTCTACAATTTTTGTTTCTTCAAAATTTTATGACTAAGTTTGTCTTCGTAACCGGCGGCGTTGTCTCTAGCATCGGCAAGGGAATTGTTGCCGCTAGCTTAGGACGTCTCTTAAAGTCGCGTGACTACTCAGTCTCGATTCTTAAACTAGACCCCTATATTAACGTCGATCCGGGCACGATGAGTCCTTTCCAGCATGGAGAGGTATTTGTGACGGCAGATGGGGCCGAGACAGATTTAGATTTGGGGCACTATGAGCGTTTCACAGATACCCTGATGTCGCGCCTTAATAGCGTGACGACGGGATCGATTTATCAGGCGGTAATCAATAAAGAGCGTCGAGGGGACTATCGGGGAGGCACAGTTCAGGTGATTCCCCACATTACCAATGAAATTAAAGAACGCATTCACCGCGTCGCCAAAAATACCAATCCGGATGTGGTGATTACGGAAATTGGCGGGACGGTTGGGGATATTGAATCTCTGCCCTTTTTGGAGGCGATTCGTCAGTTTCGTAAGGATGTGGGACGCAATAACGTGCTGTATATGCACGTAACCCTGTTGCCTTGGATTTCCTCGGCTGGTGAGATGAAAACCAAGCCCACTCAGCACTCAGTCAAGGAACTGCGTTCTATTGGGATTCAACCGGATATTTTAGTTTGTCGATGCGATCGCCCGCTACAACCTGGGTTGAAAGAGAAACTCTCAGAATTTTGTGATGTTCCTGTAGAGTCGGTGATTACCTCTCAGGATGCTAGCAGTATCTACGAAGTGCCGCTTAACTTAGAGCGAGAAGGATTAGCCCAGCAAGCGCTGGAACTCTTGCAACTGCCGCAACGTGAGCCTGATTTAAGTCAGTGGCAAACGATTATTGAGCGTCTGTATTGCCCCACGCATCAAATTGAAATCGCGATTGTCGGTAAGTATATCCGGTTAACCGATGCTTATCTGTCTGTCGTAGAAGCTTTGCGCCACGCCGCGATTGCGATGGGTAGCGACCTCAACCTTCGTTGGATTAACTCAGAAGATATTGAAGCTTATGGTGCCGAACACTTGCTCTCAGGCGTTAACGGCATTCTCGTACCCGGTGGCTTTGGCTTCCGAGGCGTAGATGGTAAGATTGCGGCGATTCAATACGCCCGCGAAAAGAAAATTCCCTTCCTGGGTTTATGCTTAGGAATGCAGTGTGCGGTGATTGAATGGGCACAAAACGTTGCCAAGTTACAAGATGCTAATAGTGCCGAATTTTCGCCCAACGCGACCAATCCTGTGATTAATTTGTTGCCGGAGCAGCAGGATGTTGTAGACTTGGGCGGCACCATGCGATTGGGTTTGTATCCTTGCCGCATTCTCCCGAATTCGATGGCGTTTTTGCTTTACCAAGAGGAGGTAATTTATGAACGTCACCGCCACCGTTACGAATTTAACAATGCTTATCGCAACCTGTTTTTAGATACTGGCTATGTCATTAGTGGAACCTCTCCAGATGGTCGTCTGGTAGAAATGATTGAACTGCCACAACATCCCTTCTTCGTGGCGACTCAGTTCCATCCAGAGTTTAGCTCTCGACCGAGTGAGCCCCACCCCTTGTTTAAAGGGTTTGTGCAAGCCGCAGGACGCGCCGCCCACGACGAAGAGCCAATGCCTAAGTCACTGACTGATAGCAGTATTGTTGCCAACACGTCTTCCTTTAACTCCACTTCAGCAGAGGTATCCTCAACCCTGCCGATTGTGGGTTAACGAAGAATATTCGTTGTACCAGAACCCGCCTTTCGCGTGAAGAGGTTATATCCTGTCGATGGATCAGTATTGCTCGCTAGCGCGATGAAGATGTTGTTGTTCTGAACCCCCTCAGTCCTTTCCCAAATGCCCCCAATGGCAAAATATTCAACGAGGAGGTTGTGTGGCGTACTGGATCAAAGTAAATTATGAGCGCAATGAATATGTAGTCGATTTGGATCGACTGAGTGCTTTCGCCTGCGCTCCCAATGGCAAAATCACCTTCTGGTTGCCTAACAGTACCCTGCCGATTATCATCAACCAGCAGACTAATCCCGACGGGTATCAGCAAGTCCTAGAATATATTCAACAGGTAACAGCTCACTCCCTGTCGGGTTCCTGGGTTCATTTGAGTTACGAGCGCAATGATTATGCGATCGACCTCAACCGCATCAGTAGTTTTTGTTACTCACCGAGCGGCAGGATAACGTTTTGGTTGCCTGATAGTTCTATTCCCATTATCATCAGTGAGCAAAAAGACCCGGATACTTATCAAAAGATTTTAGAATTTATCAAACGTAAGACCGGGCATTTACTTCCTTGAAATTCTGGATGAAGATTAAGCATTCGGGGTGAGTTCTTGATGAGCTTGTATCCGAATGCTTTGCTTTTTGTCCAGGCCGAAACAAGGTATAGCAAAAGGCTCCAAGGCAGGAGGCAGAAGATAGGAGGCAGGAGGCTCAAAGGATATTGTTTGTACAGTAAGATTTTTAATCAGGACTTACGCACAACCTCTATCTGTAAGGTGTGATAGTAGCATAACGCACCAATACCCCCAGAGTGTCTAACTAGTAAGTAGACGTTAAACGGTGGAGGCATAGCCTAAT
>CBKWLJ010000568.1:0-5276 GCA_966675205.1 uncultured bacterium | reverse complement strand
CCTCGTGTTGGCGGATAAGGATAAGTGGAAGAGAGCATGAGAATATTCATAGCGTACTAGGTTCTACTCAGACATGGCCACAAGCTTGTTCAGAGGAATTGCGTCTTAATTCCACTAATTTTAGTGATTCCTCATATCAGTTTTGAAACCTTGTTTAAAGTTTTGTCAAGGTTTTAATTACAATCTTTAGTATTATATATTTGAATCCAGCCATATCCAAAACTTCAATGATCAATTAGCGAATTTCAAGAGAAATTTTAAAATTCATTGTTGAGCATAAAGAGTTCATGAAAATTTTGAATATTATTAATCTTTAAATTTGTTTCTTTAATTTATCTGAAAAGATGTTATTTATAGGTAGATACAAGAGTTTATAAAATATATGAAAGATATAGAAAATTACCCTCAGCTAAATTGGTGTCAAACGTAGCAGATAAAGAAAACAATAGAGCAACGAAAGAAAAACCTGAGTGGGTTGGGGAGAATCAGTCTTTTTCCCTAGTGCAGCACGGTAGAAATAACTCACCCGTTAAAAAAGGTTAAAAAGCTTACTGTAAAAGCAATATCCCTTCTGGCTTGGAGCCTCCTTACTTGGAGCCTTCTTGCACTAGTCAAAACCATAGCGGTTGAGTACTACCACAATTCCCTTAAACAAGGTCGGTGCAGCAAGACTTGAATGCCTTACAACAAGTGCCTTGAGACTGAAAACTGCCCAAGAATTTTCGGGGAGATGAGCGAGACTCTTCCCTTGGACTGAGTCTGAAAATCTATATATTGTTAGAAGAACTTTTCTGCTTTTTTGCACAAGATAGTTAAGTAGAGTTTAATAAATTTTAAGTTTTGATTATCACTCTTAGTAACAAGCTAGGGGTGAAATATCTTCAAATGTTTTAAGGGTGATTGATTTTTGGATTAGTGTAATGTCTTACTACATTTCTTTTAAATAGAGAGATATTATATGGAAACCATTGAGCAACAGTTTATTTTGAAGTTGCTAGAGTTTAAAGATTACAAAGCTCCCTTATTTAAAATTCAGTTCAATCCTGAAATTTCAGATACGGAACGAGATGAAATTTGTTATAAGCTGTGCGAACGCGGATTTCTGATTTGCTCTTACAAAATTAAAAAATTTAAGATTGCTCCTCCTGGTAAATTCCTGCTGAAGCAAAAAACGGATAAATTGCTACTCACCAAGCAGGAGCGCAAGGTGCTTAAAGCCAGTACTAAGCATAGAATCACACCCGCAGAAACGGGTATCCCTGCTAGCGATTGCCAAAAAGTGATCCAAAGCTTGGCAAATCGAGGTTTGATTGAGGTAAAGCCAAAACACAAGAAGATACAAGACGTTTGGCTAACAGAACGCGGGAAAGAATATCTGCAATATGAGTATGACCCTAGTGAAATTTGTTCTGTTCTCAGTCCCGATTTACTGACGAATTATCTTCAGTTTTTACGGCAATCTTTCCAAGAAGTTCCGCTTTCACTGTCTAGGGCTATGCAGGCAGTCAGTGATGAGAAGATTTTGTTAACAATTCAAGAATTGGAGCGTCAACTCGATACGGATAACCGTCTGCCAATTTTTCAGTTACGCGAGAAATTGCATCCTCTGCTGTCGAAGGAAGAATTAGATGAGGCACTTGAACGATTGGAAACGAATGGCAAGATTGAACTGAGTGCTTTACCACAAACCAATACGGGTGCCTTTACCTCAGAACAAATTGGTGCAGGCATTGTTCAGGGGTTCGGCACTCCGTTGTTTTTTGTGAGGTTAAAATCCAATGTTGAGGCAAGTGCTTAGAGGATGTCTGAAAACAAACCCGTCTTTTTTAGGGGCACGGCATCAGCAGCCTTTTAACTCTCGCATATATAAAACTATAAGCGGGCGGCGAGAATCGAACTCGCATCATTAGCTTGGAAGGCTAAGGTTTTACCACTAAACTACGCCCGCATTTTTTGGTTGTGGGTTTAATTTTTCACTTCATCTAGATTAGCAACATCTTGAGCAATTCGGCAAGGGCTATTTCACTTTATTTTTGTTAATTTTGGCTGGGAGCGATCGTGAGTGAGAGGTAGTAATCTCGAACAACGGCTTGATTTGCCATCACGGTTGGCTCACAGCTCTTTTGCGCGAGGACTTTCTCGGCGAGTTGCGCCACTTGCTCATTACTGAGATTTCCAGGCAGCTCTTGAGGAAGAACCTCTATAAGAGAAACTTTCCCATTGGAGTCAACCAACACTGCCGCCTTCAACTCTAATGGGCTATCGAGGGTAATGCCCATCACTTTGAGTTCATTTTGGGAAATGGAACTGCTATCGGATGGGCAGGTGGCAAATTTATCGCCCTCATCCAACTGGAGTACATCTCTTTCGTTACTGATGGATTGAAGTCCACCGATTGAAGCAATTACTCCGCCTCCTTGCTCAGTGCTGGGTGAGTCCTGCCCTTCCTTTGACTCTGGGGAGGGTGTAGGATTGCTGAGGGGTGGCGTTTCCGAACTACTCGGTTGGTTAGCGTTGTTGGGGGGAGTGGGTGAGGTAGGCGTTGTTGGAGAAGTCTGTGCCTCAGGTGACTTGCTTGGGGAAGGATTAAGGGTCGGTGATTTCGTCGGTTTAGGTGTTTCTTGCGGCTGATTTGGGGATGAGTTGATTACAGGAGTATTGTTGTCCTTGGGCAACCCTTCTGAGGAACGGGATGAGTTGGCTGTGTTCTGTTGTGTAGATATCTGCTGAGTGTTAGTGCGGGTAGGGGTAGCAGCAGGTTGGCGGTTGGGTAGGGGGTTTGATGCTTTTGTGGGAGTATTTCCCGATGCTGGGTTGCTGATAGCTGAAGTAGTTGTTTGAGTGGGTGAGATGGGTGACTCTGCTTCTGAAGCAACAGCAATCACATCGATAGGAATGAGTTCTCTAGCTGACTCAAAGCCACTGAGGCGTATCGTTAGCCACAGACGCAACATACCAAAGCCAAATAAATGGAGGACAAGAGAACTCAAAATGACAGTCGTCCACAGTGCGGGTGGATCACAGTGACGTCGCTCAGATAGAGGAGTTTTTGCAGTGGGTTTCATATTGTGTTGTGTCATTCTGACTTCGGTTCGGTGACGCCTTGCTTCTTAATACTGCCAAAAAGCTTCTGTATAATCTGGACAAATCACACCATTTAACCAATTTTGGTAGAACAACGATGGGTAAACAAGAAAATCATGCATCTTGGCTGTTACGAATCGTCGTTGTCATCGTTGTTATCCTGCTTTGGTTAACGCTGAGCGGCTGGAAAATGCAACTGCCGACACCTTTTGCTAAATCTGAGGCTGTGTACCAGGAGCGAGTTATCCACAGCACTGATGGTATTGGCAAATTCTATATGGGTCGAGAAATTGCCAAAGTGATGGGGCATACAGAAGTCTTATGGTTAGAGCGATTGAGCCGAGAGATGACGGAACAGCCGCAGCAAGTCGTAGAAGCCCTTGATCTGAAGCCTACCGATGTCGTGGCAGACGTTGGAGCTGGTACTGGTTATTTTAGCTTTCGGATTAGTCCACTGGTATCCCAGGGGAAGGTATTAGCGGTGGATATTCAGCCAGAAATGCTCGATATTATTGATTTCTTGAAGCAGGAAAACCAGATTAGCAATGTTGAGCCGATTTTGGGGAGTGTCACCGACCCCAATCTGCCGGATGAGAGTGTAGATTTAGCACTGATTGTGGATGCTTACCACGAGTTTGAGTATCCTAAGGAGATGATGGAAGGAATTGTGCGATCACTCAAATCCGGTGGACGGGTGGTATTGGTTGAGTATCGACGGGAAAATCCCTTAATACCTATTAAAGCCCTGCATAAAATGACTCAAAAGCAAGCGAAGAAAGAAATGAAGGCAGTGGGTTTGCAATGGCTGGAAACTCAGGAATTGTTACCTCAGCAGCACTTGATGGTGTTCCAGAAGCCAAAGATATAACGAGCAAAGGCCAAGTTAGGGTGTCAACCAGATGTTGACCAAAATAGGACATAGTCTCTCTGGATAGCCGCACCGATCTTTTGGTTTTTCTATCTGGGGCGGCAGTGCATACTACAAGCTTTGAACTCAATGAAATGATTAAGGCAATCCTTTTTGATTTAGACGGAACCCTCCTCGATCGAGAGACTTCACTCAAGCACTTTATTTCCAGTCAGTACCAGCGTTTTTCATCGGCACTTCAAGGGATTCCAAAAGACAATTATATTTCCCGATTTATCGAATTGGATTGTCGCGGTCATGTCTGGAAAGATAAAGTCTATCAAAGCCTTGTGTCAGAATTTTCCATTCAGAAGCTGACATGGCAAGACTTGCTGCGCGATTACGAAAATCAGTTTATTCATTCCTGTGTTCCCTTTGCACACCTGCGAGACACTCTGGATATCCTCAAGGCAGAGGGATATTTAATGGGAGTTATTACTAATGGTCGTGAAACGTTTCAGACCCGCACGATTCAAGGATTAGGTATTAAAAATTATTTTGAAGTAATCTTAATTTCAGAGGTTGAGGGAGTCAGAAAGCCCGATGCAGAGATTTTCAACAGAGCGCTGCAAAAACTAGGAGTTACAGCCGAGCAGAGTATATTTGTTGGAGACCATCCAACGGCTGATGTTTGGGGAGCTATGAGTGTTGGGATGAAGGCAGTTTGGTTCCGTAACAGTTACTGGACAGAACCCGCTGATGCCGATGCAATTATTGAGGATTTTGCCATGCTCCCTTTGATAATCCAGCACTTTGAGTGAAAAAGCGATTTGGGATAACATTACAACGACCCATACATGGCTTTCATATCTTAGTTGTGAGAGGTGAGGTTATCCCAAATATTAAACGATGGAATGCTTATCAAGGTCAAATGAGCCATTTTTATTACTCTAATCAGATTTGCACAAATGGTAAGTATTGGTGGTTAGATGTATATTCTCCTTGCCTCGTTTCTATCAGGCAGGAATTGGGTCTGGAGACTCAACCTGAGTATGATTTACATTTAACAATTGGTGTTTCTGTTTAGAAACGAAGGGTGGGCATTGCCACCCTTCAAATTGTTACGACTTCCTGTTAAACTTCGCTTTCAAATCCTCCAGGGTGGGTGATTTTTTCTCAGTCTGATTGTCAGTCTTCTTATCACTACTTCCACTATTGTGCTTTTGGGTCGATCGCGGCGAAGGACTGGGGCGATCGCCCTTTGCATTACCGTTGGGTGCAGTTTTTCCCGAAGGGGCAGCTATTGCAGATTTCATCGACAACCCAATCCGCTTTAATTTCTCAT
>CBKWLJ010000567.1:0-5283 GCA_966675205.1 uncultured bacterium | reverse complement strand
ACTCGATCCAATTGGGCTTCAATCAAAGTAGCCGCCGTCAAATTAGCGCCTTCTAGGTTAGCACCACTTAATCTCGCTTTGGTGAAGTTCACTCCTTCTAAGTTAGAACCACCCAGATCCAATCCCTTTAACCAAGCTTGACTCAAGTTGGCAAAATTCAAAGAAGCACCATATAATTTTGCGCCAATCAGTCTCGCTTCAGACAAATTCGCCCATTTGAAGTTCACTCCACTAAGGTTGGCATCCCGCAAATTGATGCGTTCTAACTGTGCGCCACAAAAGTTTGCTCCCCACAAGTTAGCACGTCTCAAGTTAGCTCCCGTCAAATCTGCACCACTTAATTTTGCGCCTGGTAGGAGTGATTTCACCATAAACGCTCCGCTCAAATTGGCTTTGGTGAGATCAGTTTCTACCAATTTGGCATCGCTCATTTTGGCAAAACTGAGATTAGCCCAGTTCATCTGAGCGCCACTCAAATCTGATTTGATGAAAAACGCCTTCGTTAAATCAGCACCTCTCAGATTCGCTCCTTTAAGGCTGACTCCTACTAAAATGACTCCTCTCAAATCGGCTCCGCAGAGGTCAGCCCCTGCAAAATTTCTATCTCCCTGCTCGTAAAGCCAGAGAAGATTCTTAGCTTTCATTACGTAGATATTCCTATGAATATTGAATGGATGAACTCTGAATAAGATTTTAATTGACGAGCTTTCGCTTCACTGATAAATCCAAACTTAATATAGATATTTTAAAAAAGATATTTTGTTACAAAGTGTCGTTTTTATAGATTCAAGCCCTCTAAATAAAATTATACTTACTCACTTTGTTTTTTGTTTGGGTTAATTGAGGTTTGTCATGAAGTTTAAATAAATATTTATAAACCAATTCTAAGTCATGTTAAGCCTACCGCAGTTTTATTTAAGTGACAAATTTTGGCTGTTCAACTCCCCAAATCCTTGAAGAAGTTGGGGTGCTTGGCGTTTACGAATGATTTAAAGTTGCGATTTTTATTACTTCCCGAGACTCTTATGATTTTTCCAAAACCATGATAAATAGACCCATCTGCTTCAAAGAGATATTTGCTCAAATTTATACTCTTAAAAAGATAGGGTTAACGATTATGGAGATTGGATAACATTTTGAGCAAGGACTTATATTCGCTCACAAAAACCGTGTATTATCTCGTATTACTCTTTATATAAGAAAACAATTAACTTAGGTTTGGTATGACAGGGTAATTCACGTAATCCTAATTAGGATTGGTAAAGATATGCGTTACTAAGGGCAAAGATTTAAAAATAAAAACTCTGACAACAAGTTCTGAACTTCTGTTGGCGAATTCTTCTTTGTTAGCGCCAGGGGCAGGCAACAGCTGACTGAGTTCCTTAGCTGGAAACTTCGTAACAGGCAACGGTTCAAAACAGGCAATATGAACTAGTGCAGCGTGGTGAGAATAAGTGACCAGTCCAAAAAGTTACCTTGGCGAACTACTACACAACTCGCGTCATGAAAATTCCTCAATCCTCAATTTTGTACTGCGCTCGTATTATATACAGCCTCTAATTGAGTCTCGTATTACAGCTTTAACAGGAATTTCATCCAACGCCTTTTTCCTAAAACGCTTCAAACCCTTGTTTGGGAAGCGTTTTAGCTTATTTGATTAGGTTGCTGTCAAAAATGTTAATTTTTTAGGATTTTGGGGAATCTTAGGTAATATGACCTCGGCAATCCGCCTTTCTTGATCGGGCTAGCCATTCACAAGAGGGCAGATTGGCGTGCTGACTGGCACAACAGGACGAAGTTCGGTTACTATATAAGTTTATGGATATTACGACTTGGGGCAGTTCGGTTATCGCGATTTGGAGTATCTATCTGTTCGGTGCTTTCTGGGAGATTATGGTAATAAGGATGTGAAGTCAGTGGGTCAATTCGATTGCTGTTGGGATTGATGTTGCTTCCTTAATCTCACCTTAGACACCTTGAACCTTTTCCCCTTTACCGCCGTCTAAAATTGTAATACTATAGGATAAAGCAAACTCATAATGACTTCGAGTTTAAAAAGTATCCCAGCCATGAGCAACAAAATGCTGGGGAACGCCGCAGACCTGACAAAGCAAGACTGTCCTCAGTAGCTCACTGCCCCGTATAGCCACGGTTGTATCTCCTGCTCCATCTAGAAGAGCAGGTGCCTCTACACCTTTTGTCAGATGTACAGCACCGATTCGCGTAATTATCCTCAGGGTGAGAGTTAGTCACTGCTTTTGAGGTCAGAACCCGCGATCAATTTATTGCACTGCTTGTTTAGGGAGTTATCACTCACTCATGCCAACTGCTAACACCAAAACAAAGACAACGAATCCCACCTTCTCGGCAGATATGGTTCGGACTTATCTGCATGAGATTGGTCGCGTGCCACTGCTGACCCATGAGCAAGAAATTGTCTATGGTAAGCAGGTGCAGCAAATGATGTCTCTGCTGGAGGCAAAAGAAGCCTTCGCAGCGAAATTACAGCACGAGCCGACAACCAAAGAGTGGGCAGACCATGTCAAACTAGACGAACATACCCTCAACAAAATTATAAGCCAGGGAACGCGGGCCAAGCGCAAGATGATTGAAGCTAACTTGCGTCTAGTGGTTGCGATCGCCAAAAAGTACCAGAAGCGCAATATGGAGTTTCTGGACTTGATTCAAGAAGGCACCTTGGGCTTAGAGCGAGGGGTTGAGAAATTTGACCCGACCAAGGGTTACAAGTTTTCCACCTACGCTTACTGGTGGATTCGTCAGGCGATTACTCGTGCGATCGCTCAGCAAGCCCGTGCGATTCGTTTGCCGATCCACATCACCGAAAAACTCAACAAAATTAAAAAAGTTCAAAGAGAACTGTCGCAGACTTTGGGGCGCAACCCCACACCCGCTGAGATTGCTGAGGAGTTGGAGTTAGAACCCGCTCAAATTCGCGAGTATTTGAGTATGGCTCGTCAACCCGTTTCTCTTGATGTGCGAGTTGGGGATAATCAAGACACTGAGTTGTCTGATCTCCTCGAGGATGATGGTCTAACACCGGTTAACTACACCACTCAAGAGTCGCTACGACAAGATTTGGATGATCTCCTCGCTGAACTAACCCCTCAGCAACGGGAAGTCTTGGCACTGCGCTTTGGCTTAGAAGATGGTAACGAGCTATCTTTAGCTAAAGTAGGTCAGCGGCTCAACCTCAGCCGTGAGCGAGTACGTCAGTTAGAACACCAAGCTCTAGCACAGTTACGGCGTCGTCATGCAAACTTCCGAGAGTATATCGCCAGCTAACTTAGAGCGTCATAATTTAGAACCGGAGGTGGTATCAAGAAATTGGTACCCCTTCTTTTTATAAAGACTTGTAAAGATTTTCGGCAATTTCAATTCTTGTCGTTGAAGTTGCCTGTTGCACAAACGACAATTCGACATTCGGGCTAAGTTTCCCCCTCGACCCCAGCGAAATAACGAATATCCTGATGACCCCAAGAGTTTCAGAAGGATGTAGCAGGGGATGCGCTGTGAATAACTAGCGGTTAGAGAATAAAGGATGATTGCCTAGGCTTCATCATCCCTTTAAAAAGAGGAATTCACCCATTTGAGGGAATCGTCGTACACAACTTATTGAGTAAACTCTTAATCATATTAAGCGAACAACTGTGGTAGACGATTTCAACGGTTTTGGGCAAGAACAAGTCTCCTATGTGACGGTTGATAAACCTGTCACCAAGAGGGACAAACGGAAGTGTCTTTCAGCCTTATAACTATTTATAGAGATGCCTATCAACCCAACCCAGTTTTAGCTTAATTTTATTTTTACAGGGTTCTGACTTCTATTCGGTAGACGGCTTATCTTCAGAGCGATTTTTTCCAGGGTGTTTTCCAGTTCTTTTCAAGGAGGTAACCACGGTGATTAACAATCTAAAGGGGTTCTTTTCGTCTTCGCAACACTGGCCGCTCAAAGGTTGGGAATTGCCCCTAGGTGGGTTACTTCTGACAGCCGGATTGGCAGTAACGGTATCTGCACTCAAGACAACAGCACCTCAACAGCCCACTCAAGTCGCTGCGTCGCCGTCAGGTATCTCCTCTTTGCAGGCAATAGAGCCTCTACAACAAGAGCAAGCCATTGAATCTTCTCCAGAGGTTGCCCCTTCTCCTGTTGAGCAAGCAACAGTACCTCAGCCACAAGAGCAGGCTACTGATATTCCCAGTGTTAAATCCTCCTGGGAGGCACTAATCCCTCAATCTCCGCAAGAGCAAGCCGTTGTTTCTCCCACCGTAGAACCTTCGGTGCAAGCCCCAACTGCTCAACGGACACAAGAGCAAGCCGTTGTTTCTCCTACCGTAGAACCCTCGGTGCAAACCCCAGCTCCTCAGCGGCCTTCTAAAGTTGCACCTTCCCCGACAGTGGCACCTTCTGTTAGTAAAGCAGTTGTCCCTCAGTCCCCTGTCCAAGTACTGGATGCTCCCGTAGCGGCGAAGCTGCCAGCTAACTGGAAAAATTCACCAGATGTCAGCAAACCGAACACCCCTCAAGACTCCAATTCTAGTAACTCGCTTGCTGATGGGATCTACCTTTATGGCCAGTCCTCAGAGCCGGAACAAATTGGTAAAGAATATTTAGTGTTTGAAGCGCGTCAGGGCAAGGTAGTGGGGGCGATGTATATGCCTAACTCTGAATTTGCCTGTTTTCATGGCACGCTAAATTCAAGGCAAATGAACTTAACTGTTGCTAATGCCTACAATCAAACTGCGTTGGCTCATACCATTGCTCGTGAACAGCCGACACGAATTGCCGCAGCGGGTGGGCAAATCGACTTGGAGAAGACTTACGATTCTCTAACTTATCCTTACTCGGTAGTCCTGGATAGCTATCAGCCGATCGCTCAGGTTAGCCCTAAAGATAAGCAATTGCTCAACACCTGCTTGAGCAACTATCAAGAAACCGTCTGGAATCATTAATCATTCACTCTATAGCAAAAGGCTCCAAGGCTCTAGGGCAGAAGGTCTTTTAGGGAGTACTTGGTCGTTAGGACTGTTAAAGGATAGAGATGAAAAAGGCTCTCTATTTCTAGAGAGCCTTCCAACTCATTTAAGAACTACAGTAAAACCGCGTTCCTTGCCTTAACCCAGTAGCTCTTTGGCCTTAGCCACCACGTTATCTACGGTGAACCCAAACTTTTCTAGGGCAACACCACCAGGTGCCGAGACTCCAAAGCGATCGATGCTAATCATTGCGCCTTCATTACCGAGGTAACGGCACCAACCAAAACT
>CBKWLJ010000566.1:0-5284 GCA_966675205.1 uncultured bacterium | reverse complement strand
TACAGCACTAACCTCTCAACACTCCTCAGAAATTCAAGGGTAAAATGAAAACCCAAGACTTAGAAGTTAATAAAAAATCAATGAAAAAAGCAATAGTTTCTTTGTTTTCAGGCTGTGGAGGGCTAGATCTGGGTTTCTGTAAAGCAGGCTTTAATATTGTATGGGCTAACGAATACGACAGAGATATTTGGAAGACTTACGAAACCAATCATCGAGAAACATTTCTTGATAAGCGCGATATTCGCCAAATATCTTCTGAAGAAATTCCCGACTGCATCGGAATTATCGGCGGTCCGCCATGCCAAAGCTGGAGTGAGGCAGGCACTCAACGAGGAATTGATGATGATCGCGGCAAGTTATTTTTAGAATATGTGCGTATTCTTAAGGACAAGCAACCTCAATTTTTCTTAGCCGAAAATGTCTCTGGGATGATGCATAAAAAACATAACTTAGCACGGCAAAATATTATTGCTGCATTTGAAGAAGCTGGCTATGTTATCTCCTTCAAGCTGCTTAATGCTATGCACTACAACGTCCCCCAGGAGAGAAAGCGAGTCATTTTTGTGGGTTATCATATTGATTTAAATAAACGGTTTGATTTTGACTCGTTGGTAGCTACTTCTCCTATTCCTACTTTACAGGATGCCATTGGGGATTTACGTGATTCGGCAATTCCTGCCTGGGAAACTAATAAAACACGAGGGGAAGCTTGTTTAGTGCCCAATCATGAATATATGGTTGGTGGTTTTTCTAGCATGTATATGTCTCGTAACCGCGTTCGTTCTTGGAATGAGCCATCTTTTACCATCCAAGCCGGGGGTCGCCACGCCCCTATCCATCCCCAGGCAAATAAGATGATTCATGTTGGCAAAGATAAATGGATGTTTGACCCTAATTCTCCCAAGCCTTACCAGCGTTTATCGATTCGAGAGTGCGCCAGAATTCAGACCTTTCCTGATGAATTTATTTTTCAATATGAAAGATTAGCGGCTGCTTATAAGATGATTGGCAACGCTGTACCTGTAAACTTAAGCTATGCTTTGGCACAGGTGATCAAAGAAGACTTATTTAAAAATAAAAAAGATATCAATAAAAATAATCAAGCTCCTACTCCAAAAACTCTGCGACCCTCTGCGCTGACCTCTGCGATTCTCTGCGTTAAAAAAATATAATTCCGATACTAACGAATTCGATATGAGAGTGCGATCGCTAAACTTTAAATACAATTAGGCAATTAATGATAGACAAATTCCCTTGAAGCCGTTATGACTACTACTACACCCTTTGAACCCGAAATCACTCATCTCCCAGACCATACTGAGCTACCGGAGTCTGATGGTACTTTTGTGAAAAATTTTCAAGAGCATCCTCAAAGCATTCTACTCACGGATTCCATCAGACCTATACTGCAACAGCTACATCCGGATGGACGATATTGCATCGGTCAAGATTGTGGCATCTATTGGCGTTTAACTAACCCTCCAGAAAAAGGTGCAGAGGCTCCCGATTGGTTTTATGTTCCTAACGTGCCAGCACTGCTCGATGGTGAAGTACGACGGTCTTATGTGCTATGGAAGGAGTACGTCGCACCCCTAATTGTACTGGAATTTGTTTCTGGGGATGGGTCAGAGGAGCGCGATCGCAGTTCAGCATTTGCAGAAAATGGGGAAGAAAGAAAGAAACCTGGCAAATTTTGGGTGTACGAACAGGCGATTCGAGTGCCTTTTTATGGAATTTATGAAGTGAAAAAAGCCTCTGTAGAAGTCTATCAGTTAGTGCAGGGTCACTATGAATTAATGAGTGCCAATGAGCGAGGCCACTATCTGATTCCTCCAATGGATGTTGAGTTAGGAATTTGGCAAGGACGATATGACGAGATGGAGCTCCCTTGGTTGCGTTGGTGGGATAGTGAAGGGAATTTGTTATTAACTGGAGAGGAGCGATCGCAAGTATTGGCATCCGAGTTAGAACAGGAACGACAGGAAAAGGAAGCAGCTCAACGGCGTGCCGAGCAATTGGCAGAACGTTTGCGTCAGATGGGAATTAACCCGGATGAGGTGTGATTGGTACAGAGTTGAGCGCTTTGTACTGAGACAACATCCAAAATCATATTTTTGAAGAAGGCAAAATAGATACAGACCTCCTGATTGCCTGCCAGCATGAGCTATTGCCTCAATCCCAACTGCCTGAGTCCCCACAATCCAGATGATGCAGAATATTGCCAACGGTGTCAGACTCGACTATTACTCAATGATCGCTATCGTCCTTTAGATCCTAATTGGTCGAGGTGGTTTTGGCAGAACCTTCAAGGCTAGAGATGAATTCAAGCCATCAAAACCATACTGTGTGATTAAACAATTTCACGGTAAAGGCTTTGGAGATGCAGCGAAAGCAAAAGAGTTGTTTCATCGAGAAGCAGAGTTACAGGAGAAGTTGGGTAAGCATTCCCAGATTCCCGAATTATTGGCACTTTGCCCCCAGGATAACTACCTATATTTAGTACAGGAGTTTATAGATGGATGTAGTCTGAATCAGGAACTCAAAGAGAAAAGCACTTTCAGTGAAGACAAAATTTGGCAATTACTTAATGATTTGCTGCCTATATTGCAGTTTGTTCATGCCAATCAGGTGATTCACCGAGACGTTAAACCTGACAACATTATTCGCCACAGTGCTGATGACAAACTGTTCCTGGTAGATTTTGGCATTGCTAAACTTGCCACTGAAGCTATCTTAGTTAAAACGGGTACAGTAATCGGCAGTGAGGGATACACTGCCCCAGAGCAACACGAAGGTAAACCCCACTTTGCTAGCGATTTATACAGTTTGGGGGCAACTTGCTATCATCTGCTGACTTATGCTGACCCCTCTAGACTGTTATATAGCTGGGTTGATTGGCAGAAAGAAATTAGGCAGAACCTAGAGAACAGAGATATTAGTGAGGAACTGGTTAACGTGCTAACCAAGCTATTACAGCCAGATATCAGCCAGCGCTACCAATCAGCAGAAGAAGTCCTCCAAGAGTTCAGTCTTAAGCCAACTCATATAAGTAGACCTGTCCGAAAATTAGGAGAAAACTCTTGTGTGTTCTACATCGAGTCTCAATTTCCGGACAAGTCTAGTGCTGAATCACTCCTAATTGTTCCTACATCCGAACTAAAGCCTCAAACTCCGTCTTGGAGATGTGTATATACCCTCACTGGGCATCAATGGGAAGTTTGCACTGTTGCTATCAGCCCTGATAATCAGACGCTTGCCAGTGGCGCTACGGACCATAAGATCCATATTTGGAATCTAAATACAGGAGGTTTGATCCACACCCTTACTCAACACTCAGGCGATGTTTACTCTATTGTCTTTAGTCCCAATGGAACAACGCTCGTCAGTGCTGGCTGGGCTAGTAGTTGGCGCAAAACGAATAAAACCCCTCAGAAGACAGTTCTCCTGTGGTATCTCAGCAGGATGGAAATGCTTCATGCCTTCTTAGGGCATTTTGGCTCGGTTTGCTCAGTTGCTATCAGTCCAGATGGGCAAACATTAGCTAGTGGGGGTGTAGATAAAACAATCAAATTGTGGAATCTCTCCACCGGAAAAATCCTCAACACCCTTTTTGGGCATTCAGGTAGAATTCTATCAGTTGCTATTAGTCCAGATGGGCAAACATTAGCTAGTGGAGATGGAGACAAAACAATCAAATTGTGGAATCTTTCTACAGGAGAACTGCTTAATACTCTCTATGATCATTTAGATTCGGTATCCTCCGTAACCTTCAGTCCAGACGGGCAAACTCTAGCTAGTGGTAGTCACGACAAAACTATCAAACTGTGGAATGTGTCTACAGGAGAACTGCTTAATACTCTCTATGATCATTTAGATTCAGTATCCTCTGTAATCTTCAGTCCGGATGGGCAAACTCTAGCTAGTGGTAGTCACGACAAGACTATCAAGATTTGGCATCTTAGCACCAGGGAATTACTCACTACTCTCACTGAACATTCGGAAGGCGTTAACTCGGTTACTTTCAGCCCTGATGGCCAGACTCTTGTCAGTGGTAGTCAGGACAAGACTATCAAGATTTGGCGGCGCAATTGATTTACTCGACGGCTAACCTTAAGGAGTTACTGCTGATTGCACCAAAGTAAAGAGACTACTGGAGGAGATAGGCAAACAGCTTTTTCAGACTTTGTTCTATACGCCCTGAGCCGGACGAACCTTTGCTACCATCAAAGCAGCGATCTTGATACTGTATATGACACTGACCATCGTAGCTGAACCTGCACCACTCGAAGTTAGCGCTGATGGTGTAATTCGGGTAGGCAAAACTCGTGTAACGCTGGACACATTGATTACAGCTTTCCTTGAAGGCGCTACGGCGGAGGAAATCGTAGAGCAGTATCCCTCACTTCAGCTTTCGGATGTCTACTTAAGCCTAGGCTACTATTTACGACACAAAACTGAAGTCGATGCTTATCTTCTAGAACGTCAACATCGCGCAGTAGAGGTTCGTCAAGAGGTCGAGAAGCGTTTCAATCCACTTGGAGTACGAGATCGCTTGTTAGCAAGGCGTAATCAGCTCAGTTAAGGAACTAGCGGGGAAATAGAATACCCGTTAAGAAACTCCAGTAACCTCATATGTTGCGATTCTTAGCTGACGAGAATTTTAATAACCAAATTGTTCGGGGTGCCCTCCGCCAAAAGCCAAATGTCAATATTGTTCGTGTTCAAGATGTAGGCTTATCGGGGGCAGATGATCCAACTGTTTTAGAATGGGCCGCACAGCAAGGGCGAGTCGTCCTAACTCACGACGTTGCAACGATGACACAATTTGCCTATGAGCGAATCCAAGCGGGTTTATCAATGCCTGGAGTGTTCGAGGTGAGCCGTCGTGTTCCAGTTGGTTTAGCAATTGAAGAAATTTTGCTGATAGCTGAATGTAGTCTTGAGGGAGAATGGGAAGGACAAGTAAGATTCCTTCCTTTACGCTAGAAGTTTGGGTGTGCGAGCTAATTCTTCTACTAAATCGCTCATCATTTTTCATGCCTCATAAACCTAAAATCCCAAATCCGCCTTAGCGGCTTCCGCTGCTGCAAACACCTCTTCATCCGGCATTTCATCCCAGGATATATCGCCAATCTCCCGATAAAAGTTTTCATCATAGGGACGAGTTTGTACTACCACTGGCATTGGTACAGCATGGCCTAAAATCAACGCTTGCTGCTTGGAATCCAGCTTTGCCAACACCGATCGCAAACTTTGCCCCCCAGATACCCCCGTAAAGATTGCC
>CBKWLJ010000565.1:0-5299 GCA_966675205.1 uncultured bacterium | reverse complement strand
TGAAAAAGTTCTTGCAGAAGAGACTCATTCTTAGTTTTAATAGCTAAAGCAGGAAGAAATTCCGGAAATAAATGTTTTCCATAGCACTTTTTGATTTCTCTTTCAATTTTGCGTTCTAGTCCATCACAGGGTAGGTTAAGTAGTCCCATGCAAGCCGCTTTACTGAGGTAGTAATCTTCTGATTTAGCATATTCAAATAACAAAGGTTGAGCTGGAAGATAGCCAAGATAGCCTAAGCAGTGAAGAATATCCTCTGGAACTCCAGAACGCAACTGTTCTTTTTTAAAGCGAGCTTTAAACAGAGCTTTTGCTGTTAATATATCTCCGTGAACCATTAAAGGTTCTATTAATTCATCCCGTTGTTCAGTCGCTTCTATAAATACGGGTAAAAGAATCTTTACATCTTCATAGGAACCATACTGGGTGATTGCCCGAGCATAAGCATTTTTTAGTTCCAATTTTCGTTGATGATTCTTATCGTTTTTATAAAGTTCTAAAAGAGATGCTGTTGCTGAAATCATTTTGCTGCCTTAATGGCTATTCGACTTATCTTAAAATTTTCAGTTTAAGCTAAGTAGGTTGGCATTAATATTTGTCATTGAGGCAAGGCTCCAGGATAGAGGGCTCCAAGGGCAGAAGGAATAAGAGTTTTCTTGCGTTCTGGTGTACGCGGTTTATGAGGGCTACTTAGCTTGAGAAAGTAGAAGAATAGTTAATACAGGCAATTCTAGCTAATCCATTGATTACGCTCTATAAACCCTGTGCAGCCTTCGTAGATCTATCTGTAATTCAGACTTCGCCTATTTCAAGCCGAGATGGTATACACAGAGAGCGCATCCACAGAACTTTCCTCCCCAGCTCCTGGGCTTCCCTGCTCTCCCGCTATTTTCCAGCCAGATTCCGATTGAGTCAGGCAAAATAGAGATGCACCCTCATTTCTCTACCAGAATGAGCTATTGCCTCAATCCCAGTTGCCCCGCCCCCCACAATCCGCCAGGAAATACGTTTTGTCGGACTTGTGGGTCAAAATTGCTGTTAAAAGACCGTTATCGAGCGATTAAACCCCTGGGACAGGGTGGTTTTGGCAAAACGTTCTTGGCAGTAGATGAGGACAAACCCTCCCACCCGCGCTGTGTGATCAAACAATTTTTCCCTCAAGCGCAGGGTACGAATACTGTGCAAAAAGCAGCCGAGTTATTCACTCAGGAAGCGATACGGCTGGATGAATTGGGTAAACATCCCCAAATTCCCGAATTGCTAGCTTATTTTTCCCAAGATAACCAACAATATTTGGTGCAAGAATTTATCGATGGTAAAGATTTAGCCCAGGTATTGGAGAGTAGTGGGTCTTTTCAGGAAGCACAAGTGCGATCGCTCCTTAATGATCTCCTACCTGTGCTGCAATTTGTCCATCAACATCATGTCATTCACCGGGATATCAAACCAGAAAACATTATTCGCCGTAGCACCGGTCAATTAGTTCTGGTTGATTTTGGAGCCTCGAAAGTCGCTACAGGCACAGCTTTAGCCAGAACAGGAACGGCAATCGGTTCAGTCGGCTATGCTGCACCCGAACAGAGTTTAGGCAAGGCCGTTTTTGCCAGCGACATTTATGGACTGGGAATTACCAGCATTCATTTACTGACAGGGATGCACCCGTTTGATTTCTTTGATGCCAATGAAAACGCCTGGGTGTGGCGGCAAGTATTGAAAAAGCCAGTGAGTGAGGCGTTAGGTCGCATTTTGGACAAGATGATCGAAAGTGCTCTCAATCGGCGCTATCAATCTGCTGCTGAAGTGCTTAAAGAGTTGAATCCTGCAACTCCTCAAACTGTCAAACCCCAAAAGTCGGTAACACCCGCAACACCGTCTCTACAGCCTCCCCCTCCTATCACCAAAGCGAGTGGAGCGATTGATGCAGAATTAGCAGAACTCAAATCTCAGTTTCTTGGCACTCCGACTCCCAAAAATCCCAGTCAAAAACCCACGCCTCAGAAACCTTCTTCTCCCCATCCACCTGCTGCTAAAAGTGAAATTGATGCCGAACTCGAAGAGCTAAAATCTCAGTTTTTAGGTTCTACCAATCCTCAGAAGCCGCCCCAGCAATAAAGCATAGATTTAATACTGCTAGTGCAAGAGGTCAAAAGTGATAAGGCAGGAGGCAAAGGGGATATTGTTTGTACAGTAAGCTTTTTCACCTTTTTGGACTGGTGGGTTATTTTTGCCACGCTGCACTAGTTAAGAAGTGGCTAAAGAGCCTTAACTTTACTCATGCAGTATCAAGTATTGTTCAATTACTTAAACAATTCCCTGCCAACTACTACCCATGACAAGACCGAGAATTTGGACTGATTGTACTCTCTAATTCAGAGACAAGAGAAGTCAAAAAAACGGAAATAAAATTAGAATCTTGGCTTTCCTCAAAACTTGTAGAGGTATTTGAATCCAGGCTTTCCCCACAACTTGCAGGGATATTTGAATGGCATTGAGTCAAGGATACTGCGGTAGGAGAAACAGATACAGGTGAACCCAATCGATTGCCATAAATTGTTTCTCTTTCCGCAAGTAGTAGGTTCAGCCCCAAGTCGCCTAACCCTTCATAGATGTTAGCTGCTGAAGTAAAATTCCCATAAGTATTACGCTCTGGGAGCGTAAGCAACACCTTACTTTCCGTAGAGTTCCCTCCAGAAAACAACTGAGTCACAGCTAAGTTATCGAACGTGAGCGAACCTTGCCCCTGAATGTTAGAGGTTTTATTGCCCTCTTGGATTGGAGTGTCAACACGTACTGTGATTGACTGATTGTTCGGGTTAACTTTCACCACACTGAGGTTTAGATTGATGACATCACCTGCTTTGTAGTGGGTTGAATTATCAACTCTAATGTTAAAGGTGTTGCCTTCTGTATTGTTAAAAGTATTGCCTGTAACGGTAACACTATCTCTACCAATTTGATGGTTATTCTGACCTATGTTGATGTGGTCAAGCAGGCGAAGTGACAAAGTGATTGCCAAACTTCCGGCTGCACCTCCCGCAGCGATTCCGAGCCAACCGAGAACTTTCCAGAGCTTCTTAGCAAATGGTGTGGCGACCATGGGTCTTTTCCTAAACTAATAATACGTTTTGGTTTTTTCTATCCTAAAGTTAGGATAAAACTTCCTACAAAGGATATTGACGGATTTCCGCAACCTGGATCAAGAAAGTTTTATTACATTGTTTAAATCCTTGGAGAGAGCAGGATTGGTCAACCTAATTCGTAATGCGTGAATACTCGCTCTCGAGTGAGAAGCAAGCTACGTAATTCGTAATTACAAAGATGGGTTAAAGTCCTCGACGTCTTAAGTCGCCCACGTTACCCAAAGGGTTTCTCATCCCCATCTGGAGAGCGCAGCGAGCCGCAGCGTCCGTTAATTACGAATTACGCTTGTGCGTATTACGAATTTTTAATCCAATCGATCCTATTTCTGAGAGGAACAGACATATGCAGGAAATCGATTATCTGCATCAGTCTTACATCTGCTACAAATCACAATTAATCAGGGTTGCAGTCACCCAATGAATTTTTTAGAAGTCTGACTATAGTAAGCAGGTTGTAAACTTAACATAAGTTTAGGGAGCTTGGCTCCTCAACCTGTTCATGGCTCAACAATAAAATCACTGGGTCTCTCGCTTACTCCTCACACAAGTTAGTTCTATGTCCAATCCCAATCCGCCATTAGAAAATCTGGAATTAGGGCGTGGCAAACGTCCAAAGTTAGGTAATGAAACCGTTTGTATGCGAATGTCCCAGGCGACCCGTGAACAATTAGAGCAAATTGCAGAAAGTTATGGCTGTCTTTATGGTGGCAAGCCTTGGATTGCCGGTTTGCTCGAAAAGATTGGTTCTGGGCAATTAGAGGTTGTCCCCTCTCCGCCATACCGAAGTTCGAGTAGCATTCTCCCTAAAGCGGCAGCACTCCGAGAGAAACCGCTTCATCACAATAATGGGTGTAGTCTTTAGTACAGGGTGGCGGAAATAACTCATCAGTTCAAAAAGGTTAAAAGCTTACCGTACAAGCTTTTTAACCTTCTGCCTTTTGCCTTTTGTCTTCTGCCTTGAAACCACCAACCTTGTCCCCGTTGTTGAGACAGGTCTTATGCCTGCTGTTGCTGTTTATAGGGCATCCACAAGGGATGCCCCTACCCTCTCTGGATTTTGGGTATGATCTTCCACGAATTCGCCAACAATATCATGTAATTTGTAAGCACGACAGGCTGATTAGGCAGTGTGGAGCCGTTTTCGATCGCGATTCCCTGCTTTTTTGGGCTTTTGGCTATTCTTGGGTGTGGATTGGCTTTGCGATTTGGCTTGGTTACTGCGACGTTGCTTGGAGCGCTGAGGCTTGGGTTGTTCTGGTAAGGGTTGAGCTGTAGAGGTGGGTTCGTATCCGGGTATTACGTCTTGAGTCAGGGACTGTTTGAGCAATTTTTCGATGCTTTTTAAGAGTGGATATTCATCATCACAGACGAGTGAAACAGCTCTGCCTCCATTGCCAGCGCGACCTGTACGACCAATGCGATGCACGTAGTCTTCTGGGACATTGGGGAGTTCAAAGTTGACGACATGAGGAAGCTGTTCAATATCTAAACCCCGTGATGCCACATCAGTGGCGACTAATACTCGCACTTTCCCTTGCTTAAAGTCTTGCAAGGCACGGGTGCGGGCTGCCTGACTTTTGTTGCCATGAATTGCACTTGTTTTTAGTCCATCTTTAGCAAGCTGCTCAGCTAAGCGGTTGGCTCCATGTTTCGTGCGGGTGAAGACTAGCACCTGTTTCCAGTTGTGGAACCCGATCATATAAGAAAGCAGTTCTCGCTTGCGTGAGCGATCAACGGGATGAACCACCTGTTCCACTTGTTCGGCGGCAGTATTGCGGGGAGCGACTTCGATCAAAGTTGGAGATTTGAGCAGAGTATTGGCAAGCTGCTGGATGGCTTTCGAGTAGGTGGCAGAAAACATCAGCGTTTGCCGGGATGGGGGCAGTTTCGCCAATATTTTGCGGATGTCGTGGATGAAGCCCATGTCTAACATGCGATCGCATTCATCCAGCACCAGTATCTCTATCTGCGAGAGATCGACAGTCTTTTGCCCAAGGTGGTCGAGCAACCGTCCGGGCGTGGCGACTAGAATATCAACCCCCCGACGCAGCATTTGAATTTGCGGTCCCATTCCGACACCGCCATCAACTACTGCCGATCGCAAAGCCAGGTATTTACCATAGGTTTTTACGCTATCGTCAACCTAATCTGCCAATTCGCGA
>CBKWLJ010000564.1:0-5324 GCA_966675205.1 uncultured bacterium | reverse complement strand
GGGTCATTCGGATTGGGTGTATTCTGTTGCCATCAGTCCTGATAGCCAAACACTCGTTAGTGGTAGTTTAGACAAAACGATTAAGGTATGGAGCCTAAAAAGTGGAGAAGAAATTCACACGCTCACGGGCCATTCAGATACGGTATGTTCGGTAGCGATTAGTTCGGATGGCCAGAGGATAGTCAGTGGTAGCAAAGATACCACCCTTAAAGTATGGGATTTGAAAACGGGTCAAGAGCTTAGCACTTTCAGTCCTCACTCCGATTGGGTTTATTCTGTAGCCATAACGCCAGATGGAGGGACGATAGTCAGTGGCTGTGCTGATGGGACAATTCAGGTGGGTGAAATTGGCAAGCTCACCGGCCATGCTGCTAGCGTAACCTCTGTGGCGATTAGTCCGGATGGGCAGACGATAGTCAGTGGCAGTATTGACGAAACTATTAAGATATGGGATTTGAAGACGGGTCAACAACTGTATACTCTACCAGGCCATGTTGGTGGTGTGACTTCTGTGGCGATTAGTCCTGATGGAAAAACAATTGCAAGTGGTGGCAATGATAAAACAGTCAAGATATGGGATTTGAAGACTGGCAGAAATGTTGAGTCTTTTACAGGCCATGTTGAGGTGGTGTTATCGGTGGCAATCAGCCCCGATGGACGGATAGTTGTCAGTGGTACCCGCAATGATGTCATTAAGGTATGGAAGATGCCACATTTGTAGAAGGGTTGAATGGTTGGAAGGTTGAAAGCTACAACTGAGCCTTCAACCTGTCAGGATAAGACAACTAAGATTTGGCGATCGCAGCCATGCCAACCCATACATAGATTTTCTGGTAATTTAGGCTTCTGAGAGGCATTAGCGATCAGTCCAGATGGACAGACTCTCACTAATGGAAGTCAGGAACACAAAATCCTGTTGGGGAATCTACAGACAGGGAGGCCTAGAAGCACTATCTCTAATATTTCAGGTAGAGTTCATTTTCTCGTCTTCAGTCCTGATGGAAAAAGCCTTGTCAGTAGTAGCAGTGAAGCAGGAACAATTGAGATTTAGCGATCGCCTTAACAGCTTCAATCTCAATTCGTTAAAACGGTAATGATATAGTTGTCGCCATCAAGCGAATGACCTTCTTTAACGGCCCAAACGACAACGTATCAGTAAAAGACCTTCTGCCTTTTGCCATCTGCCTTTTGCTATATCAAAATTACCGTGACCCTTCAGGGAGCATCTCAACACCAGCAACTCTAGTTAGCCCATCGATTTGGTTAGCCGTCCTTGATGTTGTAAACCTTAGCAAATAAAGAGCTACCCTGATGAGTCTCTGCATCAACCCTAGCTGTCCAAAACCTGAAAATCCTGACAGCGTTTTGTTTTGCCAAGCCTGTGGTTCAGAATTGCTGCTAGCAGGGCGCTATCGAGTCACTCGCTTGCTCAGTAGCAAAGGCGGCTTTGGTAAAACGTATGAAGTAGCTCACAACCAAACGACTAAAGTTCTTAAAGTTCTGATTAATAATCAGCCTAAAGTCCTTGATCTGTTTCAGCAAGAGGCGCGAGTTTTAGAAACACTAAATCATCCAGGAATTCCCAAGGGGGAAGGATACTTTACCTACTTTCCTAAAACCAGCGAAACGGCTCTGCACTGCCTGGTGATGGAAAAGATTGAGGGACTGGATTTAGAAGAGTATATGCAACAACGGGAGCATCGTCCGATTGACCAAAAGTTAGCCTTAGAATGGCTAGTTCAGTTGACTGAGATTTTACATAATGTACACAGCCAGCAATTTTTTCATCGGGATATCAAACCCTCCAATATTATCCTCAAAAACAATGGGCAGTTAGTGTTAATTGACTTTGGTACCGCTAGAGAAGTCACAGGCACTTACATGGCAAAACAAGCGGCTGGAGGAGTGACGGGAATTGCTTCTGCTGGCTACACACCATCGGAACAACTGAACTATCAAGCGGTGCCCCAATCCGATTTTTTCGCCATAGGGCGGACTTTCGTCTATTTGCTGACAGGGAAAGCGCCGACTGACCCAACCATGTACAACCCTCTGGATGATGAGTTAAACTGGCGCAGCCATGCTCCTCATATCTCGCCTCGCGTTGCCAATTTCATCGATAAGTTGATGATGCGTTCGGCCGGTCAGCGTCCTGCAAACACTCAGGAAATTTTGACACGCTTGGCAAAACTTGACCAGATTATCAATCCACCTCCTGCATCTCCTGAAGCATTATCTGAAGTTCCCGCTACAGTTTCGTCACTGCCGCCAGTTACAAAAATAGCATTTAAGAATTCATTGACAAGACGCCAATTAATACAATGGGCTGGGTTTGGAGGTATCGGACTCATTGGAACAGGAATCATTCATCGGGTTGTAGGCGGTAATTTGATACCCCTTTTTATCAGTGGAGGAGGTAAACTTCGTTCCTTTTCCTTTGAAGTCGTAACTGTAGATCCTGAAGGCAAGGAAAGCAGCCGTAACCGCCGTGAGGGTCAATCTTTTCAGGAAAACTTGGGCAATGGGGTCATGATGGAAATGGTAGCTCTTCCGGGTGGCTCCTTCCTCATGGGTTCACTGAATCTCGAGATGTCTAGTGATAGTGATGAAAATCCACAACATTCTAAAATGATCGCTCCCTTTTCTGTAGGTAAGTTTCCTGTCACTCAGGCACAGTGGAGAGCGGTTGCTGCCTTACCTCAAGTCAGTCGTCCCTTAAATCCCGCTCCATCTGGCTTTAAAGGTGATAAGCTGCCTGTCGAGCAAATATCTTGGCATGAAGCCGTTGAATTTTGTGCAAGGTTGTCCCAGAAAACCGGACGTACTTATCGACTACTCAGCGAGGCAGAATGGGAATATGCCTGTCGTGCTGGAACAACAACACCCTTTCACTTTGGTGAGACGATTACTACTGATGTAGCAAACTACGACGGTAACTCCGTTTACGGGGTTGGAAAGCCAGGAATTTATCGGCAGAAAACCACTCCCGTCGATAGTTTTCCCGCTAATGCCTTTGGGCTACACGATATGCACGGAAATGTTTGGGAATGGTGTGCTGACCATTGGCATGATAATTACTATGAAGCTCCACCCGATGGGAAAGCATGGCTCAATCCTAAAGCTGCTGAGAACCATCCCCGATTGTTGCGTGGAGGGGCATGGAGTCAAACTCCGCAAGACTGCCGCAGTGCGAATCGTCTTGGAAATGATCCAAGCTACAAGGTAAACAGTATTGGGTTTCGAGTGGCTGTCTCTTAGGAGATAACTTTTGTTCGCTCTGTAATCTTTTAGAGGATAGATCCCCCCCAACCCCCCTTAAAAAGGGGGGAGAAAGAGAATTAGGTATAGGCCGCATTTAGAGAATTTGTATTTAGCGATCGCAAAAGAACTGCCTGTTTCCTAACGAACAACGTGCACCAGTGTTGCTGTATCAAATACATCTGGGTGATGCGACGGTACTAGTTTTGCTACTACGAAGAGAGGGAACGTGATCGCGTTACCCCTAAGCTACCTCAAAGGCTTCACCAATATTCGTCTCTATCGGTAAAGCTACACTAGCGATCAGAACTGCTTTGCCTCCAACCCAATGAGCCTCTGCATCAACCCTCAGTGCCAAAATCCTGACAATTCTGACACTCAGCTACGCTGCCAAAGCTGTGGTTCTGAATTGCTGCTAGAAGGGTGTTATCGCGTTATTCGTCTGTTGGGACAAGGTGGTTTTGCTAAGACGTATGAAGTAAGCGATCGTACCAATATCCCCAAAGTCCTCAAAGTCCTGAGTAAAAATGACCCCAAGCCTGTAGAGCAATTTCAGCGAGAAGCCGAGATCTTAACTAGGCTGAGTTATTCAGGTATTCCACAAGGAGAGGAATACTTTACTTTTTTCCCTCAAAACAGCCAAGAGTCAGTACATTGTCTGGTGATGGAGAAAATTGAGGGAGAGAATTTACAGGAATGGCTAGAAAAACGAGGGAAGCGCCCAATTAGTGAAAGGCTAGCGGTTGATTGGCTAACTCAACTGGCAAACACACTGCATGAAGTCCATCAACGGCAGCTTTTTCATCGAGATATTAAGCCATCGAATGTCATGCTCAAGCCAGATGGACAATTAGTGTTGATCGACTTTGGCATAGCACGAGAAACTAGTGAAACCTACGAGCAAAAACAGGCAGCAGGACAAGTTACAAGAGTTGTTTCCGATGGCTACTCTCCCTTAGAACAAGTTAATGGTCGCGCTGTTCCCCAGTCAGATTTTTTCGCTTTGGGTCGTACTTTTGTCCACCTTCTTACTGGAACACATCCTCTTGAGCTTTGTGATCCATATCGCCACGATATCTACACTGATGAGTTAGAGAATTGGCGCGACAAAGCCCCTCAAATTTCCGTCTTACTAGGAGATTTTATCGATCACCTCATGGCTCGCCCTATTCAAAAGCGTCCACCAAATACACAAGCAATTTTACATAATTTAAAAAAGATTGAGCTGGCTTTATATCCAAGGAAATTATCCAGCTCAAATCCGTCTAAACCAGCATCTACAATAAATAACCTAAACATTGTCCTAGAGCGCATTCTCGGTAACCTGTTTTCTGGGCATTCTGATACTGTCCAGTCTATAGCCATTAGCCCAGATGGACAGACTTTGGTTACTGGCAGTGATGACACCACAATCAAGGTATGGAACCTGAACACAGGAGAAGAAATTCGTACTATTAATGGATGTTCAGGCGGGATTTTATCTGTAGTAATTACCCCAGATGGGCAAACTTTGCTCAGTGGTACTAAAGGCCAATGCATTAAGATGTGGAACCTATGTAACGGAGAAGAAATTGGCACTCTTATGGGGCATGGATATGAGGTCTGTTCTTTAGCGATCAGCCCTGATGGACAAACCTTATTTAGTGGTAGTAGTGACATCAGAGTATGGAACCTGAACACGGGAGAGGAGATTAGGGCACTTGCCATACATTCAGGTGTAGTTAGGTCTTTAGTAGTCAGCCCAGATGGTCAAACTCTGATCAGTGGTAGTGATGACGAAAGTATTAAAGTCTGGTCAATCTGCACCCTCATTGGGCATACAGACAGAATTAACTCTTTGGCAATTAGCCCAGATGGGCAGACCTTGGTTAGTGGCAGTGATGACGAAAAAATCAAGGTGTGGAATCTGAAAACGAAGAAAGAGATTTACACCTTGAACGGGCATTCACAAGCTGTCAATTCTGTAGCAATTAGCCCAGATGGGCAGACCTTGGTTAGTGGCAGTGATGATGAAAAAATCAAGGTGTGGAATTTAAGCACTAGGGAAGCGATTTGCACTCTCACTG
>CBKWLJ010000563.1:0-5337 GCA_966675205.1 uncultured bacterium | reverse complement strand
AGGGTAGGCACTTACTTCACGGCTCAAATCAGCTTTTCAACTGCTGGAGACTTCTGCCCACCCGAAAAATTAATTTTTTCAATTGTATTCAAAGTATAGTAGTCGAGATCGATATGGACACGCTCCAGAAATGAATGTGCTACAGTCGCATTCCCAATCCCCTATTCCCTACCGGATGACTCTCTTAAAAAATTTGATATCAAGTCCTACCTTAAGCGCCAAGCAATCGGGCTGCTGGGATAAGATTGGAAGGTCAAACTCGTATTTGAACTCGTTTCTTGATCGAGAACCTTTACCACTTGATTGTATAAGTCTTCTGCTTGTTGCGGAGAGTCTCCGATACAGGTTAACCCCAACTTTCCGAACTCAGATAATGCTCCCATTAAGTGAAATACGTTACCTGTTTTGGTGCTGCTATCAAAGTGTAGGCGGTGATGGGTGATGATATCCATTAAGTCATGGGGCATCAATCCTCGATAGCGATCTTTTTGTAAGTTGTCAGTGGCAATGTAGTACTTCTCTCGACCCTCTTGGCTATAAAATAGACCCGTAGACAAGTCATAGCGACCATTAGTTAAATATTTGAGGGTCATAAAAGGATGAGTTGTCCCGCCTTTGCGTAGATTAATTTCAATGGCTTGCAACTCCCATGCGTTACCAGGACTGTTGGGATGATGAACGGCAACAAAATCAACTCCGTAACGCTCGATCGCACCTTTTTTCGCTAACACCCGTCCCACTCGCAAGCCCAAATCTTGTAAGCGCAATCGATAGGCTTCATCAGCAGGAAACTTACAACCTAGATAAATCTGGCCATCGGGGCCGCCTAAGATTTGATCATGAGTGGAAAGGATTTGAACTTCGCCAGAGGGATCGATGTAACCCTGAACACTGGGCGATCGCTTTTCTTCTCCCTCAATAAATGCTTCCGCAATTGCTCCTAACTCTGGGATACGGCTGGAAAAATTCTCCCAAGTCTCCCCTTTGGCTTGAAAGCTCAAATTCTCCATACTCTTATGAATTGCCGTTACTCGTTCCTCATGAGAGGCTTTATCGGGTGCTGCTTCTGGTATCTTCCGCAAATCGAGAATGGCATTGCCTTCGCCGGAAAAGCCTTCATTGAGTTTAATCACCATCCGCTTTAACTCAGGGTTGCGTTCCCACAATTCGGCGGCGGCTTTAGCTAAATCATCAGCATTGCGAACACTCTCACTGCCGTCGGGATAAGGGATGCCACTTTCCGCGAAAATATCCCGACTACCGCTTTTTGTCCCCCAGTACAATAAATTGGGGTCAGCTGCTAGCAAGGGGATACCTAATTGCACGGATAACTCTTGCTCTAGGAAAGTTGAGTTATAACAAACCAGATAAGACTTTTGAGGGCGCAGAGCTTGACGAATTCGCTCCATCAAGCGGGGACGCTCTAAAATCTTTTGGGTTAAAGGTTTGGCGGAGCCATCGTAAGTGGATAGCAGCATGAGGCGATCGCGAGCATGAGAAAAGGGAATGCCCGGTAGTAGCTGCAAGTAGTAATCTACAATCAGGGGCGACATGGGCACGGCTGTAATGTAAATCACCCGTGTGCGCGGGTTGCGTAAACGAATCAACGAAAACAACAGCCGTTCTTCGTAGTGCAGAACCCCTTGAATTTTCGTCAGTTCTCGCTGATCCATGCTGACAGAAGGCACCACCACAATATCGTGGTTATCTAAGTCAAAGAAGTCAACACTCTGCCAGCGATCGCGTAACTGATTCTGAAGATGTCGAAATTGCCCTGCTGTTGCAGAGGTAGAATGATTCAAAGTATCCATCGCCCCCAACCCCCTCAATGCTGATAAATGCAATCTTAACGGTTGCAGGGGAGACTCATGTATATCATGCGATCGAGTTTTAACGTTATTGTTTTGTAAATGGGGAATCGGGAATGGGAAAGGGGGAATTGGGGAATTAGGTTTTCACTCAATGTTGCCAAAAATTGAAGCTAAATCAATCGACCTACAACAAGTAAACTTAGCTGATTTTAAGGATGATACTAAATTAATTAGTGTTGTGACATTTGTACACCCAATTGAAGCTAGCTTGAGTGAAGATTCAATAGAGTTCTCGCGGCTACTTTCCAAGGCATCCTCTGAAATGAAAGCTGAGATAAAAACTAAGGTAGTAGCTTTGTTGGGAAAACCTAACTGCACTGACTCCTGTGGGTGGACTAGGACTAGCTCTGGGCGGACTTGCATCGATCGGCGGTATGGGATGGTATTGCTACTCGCAAACTGTCAAATTAGGTGAAATAACACTAGAGTATATTCGCAATAACTTTTCTTGGGAAGGTCAAGGGCAACAAGAAGTTCTTAGCAAGTGTCAAAAGAGAGTTGAGGAAATCTATGTGAAGCTAAAACCCATCTAAAACTCTAATGCGATCGCTCTCTCAACCTGAATGTAATCTGACACAAGCGATCACCTTTATTATCCTCACTGTGCGATCGTTTTCCTTTACTCTAATCGTGCTTCTACGAATGCGGTGGAGATAAAAGCACCCAAGAACAAGACATTCGTAGAAGCTTTGCGAGTATTGGGTAGACTAGGAAAAACGTGAAAATGCCAACCAGTGATAGCTACCGTGAGTTTTTGATTGAATGTCTCAAAGACCCCGAACACTCGGCTGCTATATCGAAGCTATCTTAGAAGAAAAAGACCCCGAACCCGAATTGCTTCGCAACGCCTTGAGAAAAGTTGCGGAGGCTCATGCAGAAAGTAATAAGCTCTCGGAGTCAGCTCAACAGCACCACGATAAACTCGACAAGATACTGACACAAAGCGGGGGAGCAGAAATTTATACCTTCATAGAGTTACTGGATGCACTGGGTTTTCGAGTTACGATCGTACCCAAAGAAAATTAAACGGCTCAAGGTGTAGATTTGGGCGATTCGGCATATGCGATCGCACTTTTACTGCCAATCAATTTCTCTAGCTTTCTGGAACTAAAAAAGTTTGCCAACTAAACAGTTAAAACCAGGAAGCATGGGACTGGCTAACTCATCTTCGCTGTATAAAGTAGCGGCTAGTTTTAAAATCGCTTTTTCTCGCCGATACACCTCAACTTTCCGCTCTATGCGATCAAAAATCCAATACTCCTGAACTCCTTGCACTGAGTAAAGCTTTAGCTTCGCTTCTCGATCGCGTTTCTCTTGCTTATCACCGGGAGATAGAACTTCTACCACCAACTCGGGTGCACCAGTCAGATGTCCCGCTTCATCGAGCAAACGCTCCAGACGCTCATGACTCGCCCACACGACATCAGGAATTACATTGTCGGCATCAGAGAAAACAATTCCTGGTGTAATAGCCACTTCACCTAGACCACTTTTATCTGACCACATCTTCAGAACAGTACCAATGTTGATGCATATCGCCTGATGTTTCCAGTGAGGCGCTCTTGTCACAAACAATTCTCCATCAACGATTTCATAGCGATTGTTGCGATCGCCTGCGAATAATTCTAGGTCAGCAATCGTCCAACGTACTGGACTCTCTGGAGTTGTTTGCATATAAACTCCCTGGTCTTTAGTTCTTTGAATTATAAGTCACTCACACAAGGAATGGGTAATAGGTTCCATCATCTGAGCGCGTGGGATCTCGTAACTTGTTCAAAGAGCGATCGCATCCCCTATACTCTCCTATCATCCACAGCCGGATTCGCCCTACTATTAAACAGCACAAGCGGTTACGATGAAAGTATGGAAGTACAACCGAGGGAGCTTCAGAACTACCTGACAACTGATGGCAGAAGTCCCTTTGAAGAGTGGTATTATTCCTTGCGGAATACCAAGGCTAGAAACAAAATTCAGTTGAGACTTGACCGAGTTAAGCTAGGCAATTTAGGAGACTATCGGTCAGTTGGAGAAGGTATATTTGAATTTAGAATTGATTATGGACCCGGCTACCGAATCTACTTTGGGCAAGTAGGATTAACTATTGTGCTTCTCCTATGTGGCGGCGATAAAAGTACTCAAGAACAAGATATTCGTAAAGCAAAGGAATACTGGGCAGACTATGAAAGACGTGAAAATGCCGACAAGTAGAAGCTACCAAGCGTTTCTGATTGAATCTCTCAAAAACATCGAAGAAGCTGCGGGTTACATCGAAGTAATTTTGACAGAAGGAAGCGATGAACCCTTACTGCTGCGAAACGCACTTCACAATGTAGTAGAGGCTTGTGCAAGCATGAACCAACTGTCGGAGTCAGCTAAACATCACCACGAGAAACTCGACAAGATGCTAACACAAAGCGGGAGTGCAGAAATTTACACCTTCATAGAGCTACTGGATGCACTGGGTTTTCGAGTTGCGATCGCACCCAAAGAAGATTAAACTACTCCAGGTGTAGATATCAGCGATCGCACTCTATCATCATCACTGTGCGTGAAGCGTTAGCGAAGCGGTAGTGATAGCGAAGCGAGGCGTTAGCCTGGAACGAGCGTCAGCTATCCCGTAGGGAATCGCCTAACCTTAATTTTCTGGTAATTCACCAAACAACTGACGATAGCGTTCAAGTTGCTGTTGTGCTTGTTGCGCTCTTTCCTCGGCCGTCAGATATCGATTTCGTTTTTCGTCGTACCAATACAACGATTCAATCTCTACCTCTCCATCCCGGTAAGGCGCACGTCCAATCCCTAAATTAATTTCTGGCATCCAATAGGGTTCACCAATTTGCAGTTGATACTCCCCATTAACTAAGCGATAAACCTCAAACGGCTGATGTCTATCCCGCTGCCAATATTCAGGATTATAAATTACATAATATAAAACTCCAAGCTTGGCATAAACTTCCATTTTTTTGTCATATTCTCCCCCAGGCGTCAGCGACACAATCTCTAAAGCAAAAATAGGAACAACCTCATTTTCTTCCCAAACAACATAGCTTTTCCGCAACCTCTCCTTTCTATGACGCTCAACCCCTAAACTCAAAAATCCATCGGGGACAACAGGCACCAACGGACTAACACCTGTGGTGTGATAAATTCCCATATCGACACCGAAAAACCAATCCGAGCGATTTCCCCAGATAAACTTCAGCAAAAATAAGAGTAAGTTGGGAATAAAATTTTGATTCTCGTTATCCACGGGCGTGTCATCTGAACAAGGCAATTCATCGCTAGTTGGTAAGCGTAGCTTAGGGTCAGATTGTACCATCGCTCACACTCCTCATAAATCTTTGTACCTTCAATCTTAAACCCTCAACTTTTTGTGAGCGATCGCTTCTTTTCTTACAACCCAATTCAGTATGTGCGTAGGTGCTTGCACGGCTTGTTACCCGACACTACTCTCTACTATCTTTAG
>CBKWLJ010000562.1:0-5349 GCA_966675205.1 uncultured bacterium | reverse complement strand
CTCTGCCCTCTGCCCTCTGCCTTCTGCCTTTTGCTATATGAGATAGCTGGGAAGTAAAAAGAGAGGCAATTATCTTTCTTCTGAGCTGAGAAAATATCGCAACCATGCTGAAAATTAAGCTTTTAAAATCAAAAACCCCTACAGCAAGCCAACAGCTAGAACTCACGCCAGAAATAATGATCAATGGTGAGTGTTTTATTGGTCGCTCCCGCAATTGCGGTATCGTTCTCCCCAGTATCGAAGTCAGCCGCGCCCACGCTAGCATTTGCTGTGAAGGAGAGCAGTATTACTTCAGCGACCTCGCCAGCTTGAGTGGTTCCCGAATTAATGATGAAGTGGCCAATATTAACCACAAGTATCCCTTGAAAAAGGATGACATTATTCGGATTGGCGAATTTATTCTCAAGGTCGAAGCAACAGCACCCACCACACAGACAGCGGCAAAGAATGGAAAAGTCACGTTAACTCAAGAAGTCCACAGCCAAACTCCAAATCCAACTCAGCAAGTCATTCAGACTATCTCGATTCCCCAAGTCAGTCAATTATCGGCAAAGCCTACCTGTTCTTCCAAAAAGGATATACCGATCGCACTTTTACCTCCAGATCAACTCAATCGGTGGACAAAAGGCGAACTGATGGTTCGCTGTGTGGGGGTAATTGATGAAACCCATGATGTTAAAACTTTTCGATTCCTTGCGAAGGAGCCGGTACTCTTTAGCTACCAACCTGGCCAGTTTGTCACCCTAAATTTAGAAATCAATGGGAAACCTGTCAAACGCTCTTACTCGATTTCTTCAACACCTTCGCGGCCCCATACTCTAGAAATTACAGTTAAACGTGTCCCACCTCCATCAGATACTCCCGATGCTCCACCTGGATTGGTTTCCAACTGGTTGCACGATAATATCAAGGTGGGTAATGAAATCAAAATCAGTGGGCCGTTGGGGAAATTCACTTGTGGTGCCAACCCCTCGCCAAAACTACTGATGATTTCTGCGGGGAGTGGCATTACGCCAATGATGTCGATGTCGCGATGGGTTCTGGATACTGCAGCCGATTGTGATGTTGTATTTTTCCATTGCGCCCGCAGTCCTCGCGATATTATTTTCCAACGGGAATTGGAGTTGATGTCTGCTCAAAATTCCAAGTTTCGTTTAGCGATCGCAATTACTAAACCTGAGTCAGGTCAAGCGTGGTGGAGTTTTACGGGTAGACTCAATGAGCAAATGCTACATGCGATCGCTCCTGACTTTTTCGAGCGTACTGTGTATGTCTGCGGCCCCGATGGATTTATGAAAGGGGTCAAAACCCTGATGGAACAGCTCGGTTTCCCGATGCAAAACTACTACGAAGAAAGTTTTGGTGGAGCGAAGAAGGCAAAACAAAAACCATCATCACCCGCTCCAAGTCTTACCGTTGCTCCTCCTCCAGCCACCGAACCTGTTACCCAAACGATGCCAACCGCACCAACGCCAGGGGTATCAACCCTAGCTCCTTCCCCAGTGCAGACATCAGGTTCCTCTTGTGTGGTTTTTGCTAAGTCGGGTAAAGAGGTTAGCTGTGGTGGAGAAGACCCTATTTTAGATGTAGCCGAACTAGAAGGAATCGAAATTGAGAGTAGCTGTCGTAGTGGAGTTTGTGGCAGTTGTAAGGTGCGAAAGCTTGCAGGAGAAGTGAAGTATGAAGGAGAGCCAGATGCGATCGATGAGAGTGAGCAGGAAGCAGGGTATATTCTAACTTGCATTGCTCGTCCAACCGGGCGGGTTGTCATTGAGGCTTAGATCGGGTTCGTGCTGCGGCATCAAAAACAACATAGCTGGCTGCTAATTGGGGATGAGACTTTCCATTAGATAAAAACTCCTTTCCCACGTACTAATAAGCACCTTGCTCGCTCTAGCCGTCCGCGTCACAATGAAGGAGAGTAAATATTCCTATTATTTTTGACACATTCTCTTGACAATGGCGCTAGAACAGCTATATCAAACCCCCTCGACAACTCAGCAGGGTTTGGATTATGACCTAGCAATCGTCGGTGGTGGCATTGCTGGCGCAACACTCGCTTGTGCTTTAAAAAATTCTGGACTGAGAATAGTGCTTATTGAGGCACAACTTCAATCTGTCGCAGTGGAACGGCGGCAAGCTTACGCACTTTCTCTGCTATCTGGGCGAATTTTCAAAGGAATTGGGGTTTGGGATAAAATCCTGCCTCAGATTACAACCTATCGGCAAATTCGCCTCTCGGATACCGACTATCCCAGTGTTGTGCAATTTTACCCTACCGATTTGGGTACTGACGATCTGGGTTATGTGGGAGAACACCGTCCTCTGCTGAGTTCGTTGTATGAGTTTTTGGCAGAGTGTCCTCATGTTAGCTGGCTATGTCCGGCTGAAGTGGTGAACGTTGAGTATCAACCTTCTGCGGTAGCTATTCAGGTAAAGGTGGATGGCGAAATTCGTCAGCTACACACGCGCTTAATTGTAGCCGCAGATGGAGCGCGATCGCGTATTCGCATTGCGGCTGGAATTGGTACCAAAGGCTGGAAATACTGGCAATCCTGCGTGACGGTACGGATTAAAACAGAGAAGTCTCATAATAATACAGCCTTTGAACGCTTCTGGCCGAGTGGACCGATGGGGGTATTGCCACTACCGGGTAATCGCTGTCAGGTGGTGTGGACGGCACCCCATGCCGAAGCACAAGCCTTAAAAGAACTCGATGAAAAAGAGTTTTTAGCATTACTCGAACATCGCACCGGAGGGCTTTTGGGACACTTGGAACTCGATAGCGATCGCCTTGTCTTCCCCGTACAATTAATGCAAAGCGATCGCTACACCCAATCCCGACTTGCCCTGATTGGCGATGCCGCCCATTGTTGCCATCCCGTTGGTGGACAAGGACTAAATATGGGCATCCGAGATGCGGCGGCATTGGCGCAGGTACTCCAAGAAGCCCATCAACAGGGTGAAGATATTGGAACAGTATCAATACTCAAACGCTACGAACGCTGGCGCAGACAAGAAAATTTGATGATTTTAGGCTTTACCGATTTCCTAGATCGAATGTTTTCCAATAGCTGGTTGCCAGTGGTGGCAGCGCGCCGGATGGGCTTGTGGATGCTGCGACGAATTCGCCCGATGAAAGTGTACGCTCTGCAATTAATGACAGGTTTAAGGGGACGTCCTCCGCAACTCGCTCAGCGTTAACGGTAGCATTAGGCTGAATTGGCTTGTGCTTGTAATTTGTTACTGCTACCAAGCACCTCTGCCCATTGCATAGAGGCGGGAGCTTCTAACTTCCAAGAGATGGGGTAAATTAAGACCGGAAACATTGAGCTACCCGTCTCTTGCTATTCCCTATTCCCTGTTCTTTTCTTGGTGATGGTAGTTTTAGTTAAACAAGGAAAATTTAAGTTAAATAAAGTTCTATGAACAGCTCTCCCCTTTATTCCTAAGAGTTGCTATTTTAAAAATAGGCACACAAAAGATATGGGATTCAGGGCTGTGCCTTCCCCCCTGAACCACTTACAGCACTAGGAGCTTAGCAGTAGTATTTAAAACGGACGGTGCGTGTTTTGACTGCATGTGGCAAAAAAATAGAGTTTTCAAGCTCATCAATAAAGACCACATAATAGTGTTGAAACAGAGAGCCAAACCCCCTCAAAAATTGAGGGATTGAGAAATAGCTAAGAGAGTCTAGAGCGAGCTGGAAGAGTCTGTAAACCCTAGTTAGATTAATTATTAATTGAACATCGTTTTACATGGACTAAGTACCCTTACTTAGTCCATTGAGTTTTTGGGAGGTGTTGAACAGGTGCAGTTAATTTGATTAAAACTGATGAGGTTTCTACAAACGCAACCCTAGCTTAGTGACTCAGATGCTGTTTCTAAGAATTTTAAATCCCTGAACTCCCCCTCGCATCCCCCTTAAAAAGGGGGACTTTGAAGAGTTTCTGTAAGAATCTAGGTAAGGGTTGAGATGCGGCTGATGCTGTGCCCCTACAAAAGACGGGTTGGTTTTTGGGCGACTCCTAATCCATCATGATCAAGCAGACTTTTGGAGCTGAAACTTTTGCAACTCCTTCGGCGTAACTACACCCTTGTCTGTAATGATGCCTGTGATGTATTCAGCTGGTGTGACATCAAAAGCGGGGTTGTAGAACTCGACTCTGGGGGGACAGATTAACGTTTCTCCAATTTGATAGATTTCTGAAGGATGGCGTTCTTCAATAGGGATTTTCATGCCATCGGCTAAGTCAAAATCAACCGTGGAGAGAGGTGCGGCGACAAAGAAAGGAATATTGTGAGCTTTGGCAACGATCGCTAAACTGTAGGTGCCAATTTTGTTAGCCGTATCCCCATTGGCAGCAATCCGATCTGCACCGACAATAACGGCATCAATCAGCCCCCGATTCATACAATGAGCCGCCATATTATCGGTAATCAGGGTGACAGGTATCTCTTCTTGAACGCATTCCCAAGCCGTGAGCTTAGCACCTTGTAAGCGGGGACGGGTTTCTGAGGCATATACTCTGGCTAGTCGCCCTTCTCGCCATGCCGAACGTACCACGCCTAAAGCTGTACCATATCCGGCTGTTGCTAGCGCTCCAGTATTGCAATAGGTGAGAATACACAACTGCTGAGGATTTTTGGGTAAAACTTCCAAACCGCGATCGCCAATTGCCTGACAAGTTTGTAAGTCTTCTAGCTGAATGGTTTGAGCAGTTTTCAACAATGAGGCTTTGAGCTGTTCGACTGAGCCAAGAGTCTCATAAGCGGTTTTCAGCATCCGTGCGATCGCCCAAAATAAATTCACTGCGGTGGGGCGAGTTTGTCGCAGTTGCTGAGCCACTGATTCCAATTGGCTCAAAAACGTTTCGCGATCGTCTGTCTGAATCTCCCTTGCCCCTAGATACATTCCATAAGCTGCGGCTACACCGATTGCAGGTGCACCTCGGACAATCATTGTTTTAATCGCTTGTGCCATATCCTCACAGCGACTAATTTCAACAAGCGCATATTTGGCTGGCAGTTGAGTTTGATCGATGAGTAAAACGCGGTCTTCGTGCCAGATTACGGGGTACACCGGATTGGTAGCCATGGTCAGAAGGTGTAAGATTTGAGTAAGATTGATTCCTTTATATCATTGACACTCCCATGCCTAAAGGCAAAAGCTTCAGGGAGTGCATTCATCCCCAATTCTTCGTCAATTCTACACTTGCCTCAAGTTGAGGACGAATATAGAGTATGGGTTAATATCCTAGTGCAGCACGGCAGAAATAACTATCCAGTGGAATAAGCTTAAAAAGCTTACTGTACAAACTTTCTTACCTATGCCCTAGCGGCCATGCT
>CBKWLJ010000561.1:0-5397 GCA_966675205.1 uncultured bacterium | reverse complement strand
TGTAAATGCGGTTGTTGGTGGAGGTGATCCACTCGCAGAACTGTTCCCACACGGAAGCGCTCTGTTGACGCTGTAATGTGGTTGTCATGTTCTTATGATGGCTTAATAAATTTTCAAGGTTCTTTGGGCGCTTTTGTGTTTGCCCACTATTACCTTAACTGATTTATTGCGTTTTGTAAACTTCTTAAAACAAATTTTAGATTTGCAAAGAAGTGTTAACCGGGTGGCCATTGCATCGGGCGACCCCCCAAGATGTGCAAATGCAGGTGGTAAACGGTTTGACCACCATCAGGGCCGTTGTTAATGACAAGGCGATAACCATTGTCTAAACCAACTTGCTCGGCAACCCGTTTGGCCGTTAACAGGAGGTGTCCCATCAGGGCATGGTCTTCTGATTCGGCAGCCGATAGCTGAGGAAGGGGCTTTTTGGGAATAACAAGGATGTGAACGGGAGCTTGAGGGGTAATGTCTTTGAAAGCAAGTGTTAAATCATCCTCATAAACAATCTCAGCCGGGATTTCACGGCGAATAATCTTGCTAAAGATGGTCTCGCTCATGCGACTCCTTCAAAATTGTGCTAGGAGCCATTCTAGGTCAAACCCTTTGGGTAGGGAAAAGGTGAAAGGGAAAAGGGAAAAGGATATCCCAATCCTTTCCCTTTGAGAAACGCAATTCCGGTCACGACATCACCGAAGAAGACGCGGAGACACGGAGACACGGGGACGCGGAGAGTTCCCGTGAGACGTGCGACGCGAGCCATGAGACGCCCAAGGGCGTGAATGTCCAAGGGTTTGAAGCCTCGTCCCATTCTTTGAATGGGACGCCTGGAATTGGGCGGGGTCTCAATCCTCGTCCAATTTCTGTCCCCGTGTCTCCCCCTCCCCGCGTCCCCGCGTCCCTGAAGTCTAATGTGATTTTCCCTGTTCCCAATTCCCTGTTCCCCGTTCCCTATTTTCCTAGGAGATAAATTTCGGTAATTTCTCGGTTTAGTTAGCTAGATAGCAAGATCTATACTCACGGCTGTAGTCTCAGGGTGATGAGTGTGCTGGCCAGAGTTTGGAGTGCTTCCATTGTTGGCATTGATGCCGTGAAAGTGGGTGTTGAGGTTGATGTGTCGGGTGGGTTGCCGGGAATTGTGGTTGTGGGGTTACCGGATACGGCTGTCCAAGAATCACGAGAACGGGTGAAGGCAGCACTGAAGAATGCCGGATTTTCCTTTCCTATGCGTAAGATTGTCATTAACTTAACCCCGGCTGACTTGCGTAAAGAAGGGCCAAGCTTCGATCTACCCATCAGCGTAGGAATCATGGCGGCATCGGAGCAGGTGAATGCTGATTTATTGGGAGATTATCTGTTTTTAGGAGAAGTTTCCCTAGATGGAAATCTGCGACCTGTTGCTGGGGTATTGCCCATTGCAGCAGCCGCTAAGCGCTTGGGAATCGTCGGTTTAGTGGTTCCGGCTGACAATGCCAGGGAGGCAGCCGTTGTTAAAGGGTTAAGAGTTTACGGATTTAAGGATTTATCGCAAGTTGCCGACTTTCTGAATGAGCCAGATCTTTACTTACCCATGCAGCTTGATGGGTTGCAGGAGTTAAATCGCTCCCAAGTGATTGGAGCAGATTTAAAAGATGTAAAAGGTCAAGCTCACGCTCGTAGAGCCTTAGAAATTGCAGCGGCGGGAGGACATAATTTGATTTTTGTTGGCCCTCCAGGGAGTGGGAAAACGATGCTGGCGCGACGACTTCCTGGAATTCTCCCTCCACTTCAGTTTGAGGAAGCGCTGGAAGTGACACAAATTTACTCGGTTGCAGGATTACTTAAAGATAAAGGAACACTGGTTAATAATGCCTCCGGTGCTGTACTCTGCACAGAACGCCCCTACCGCAGCCCCCACCACTCTGCTTCTGGCCCCTCCTTAGTTGGCGGCGGTAGCTTTCCACGACCTGGAGAAATCTCTTTAGCGCACCGAGGCGTGTTATTCCTCGATGAATTAACAGAGTTTAAGCGCGATGTGTTGGAATTTTTGCGTCAACCTCTAGAAGATGGCTTTGTCACCATTTCTCGCACTCGTCAATCGGTAATGTTCCCCGCTCAGTTTACGTTAGTGGCGAGTACGAATCCCTGTCCTTGCGGCTACTTTGGTGATACGATTCAAGCCTGTACCTGTTCGCCTCGACAACGAGAACAATATTGGGCGAAACTTTCAGGCCCTTTGATGGATCGCATCGATTTGCAAGTCGCAGTCAATCGCTTGAAACCGGAAGAGATTACGCGACAGCCGAATGGGGAAGAGTCAGCGCCTGTACGGGAACGAGTACAAACTGCCCGCGATCGCTCTTATCATCGCTTCAAGTCAGAAATAGGTCTACGTTGCAATGCTCAAATGCAGAGCCATCACCTGCGTCAGTGGTGCCAGTTGGATGATACCTCACGTCTTTTACTTGAAGGAGCGATTCGCAAATTAGGGTTATCAGCACGAGCGAGCGATCGCATTCTCAAAGTAGCGCGTACCATTGCTGACTTGGCAGGTAATGATGCTCTCAAACCCCAGCACGTTGCTGAAGCCATTCAGTACCGTACCATTGACAGAATGCAGTGAAGTCAATAGCAGAAAATTGATACCAATTCATCAAGAATTCAACTATCTGTAGCAGCCATCAAGTGAAATGATCGGCTAATTTTTGACTTACCAAGGTACCCTTAAGGGTACTGCCAAACCTATGCCTTATTTCTCACAATTGGAACTAAGTTGACTTGAACGGCTCAGCAAAGCTAATGCACTGTCAGCTCCAGATTAGTGAGTATTTCAAAACTCAATTCTGATATGGCAAAATCTAAAGATTACTCCACTCCATCAGCTTTAGGATTAGCAAAAGGCGTAGGTGGTAGCGAGAAAGACATTGTTGAATTGCAGAAATTTTTGCAAAGATTTGGCTACCTCAAAGCGAACTTGGAACCCACTGCTCCCTATTATGGGGCACGCGCTCTCGAAGCACCTGAACCCAAGGTTGGCAAATTTGACGAGGCGACAGACACAGCCCTTCGCAACTATCAAAAATTTCATGGATTACCTATTACCGGCGAACTGGATGAAGCGACCATCGCTGAAATGCAAAAGCCGCGTTGTGGATTTCCCGATAATCCTCAAATTGCTGGTTTCCAGCAGTTTGTAGCTCAAGGTAATCGATGGGATCGTACCAATCTCACCTACCGAATTGTTAACTTTACTCCCGATTTAACACAGGCAGAAATTCGCGCTGCTATGAGAGAGGCACTTAACCTTTGGAGTGCAGTAACTCGGTTGACATTTACAGAAGTAACTGGCAATGCAGATATTCTCATCAGCTTTGTGACAGGCGATCACGGTGATGGGAATGCATTTGATGGTGTTGGACGGGTTTTAGCTCATGCGTTTTATCCGCCACCCAACGGCGGCGACATAGCAGGAGACGCACACTTTGATGATGCTGAAACCTGGACTGTAAACATACCAGTACCTTCTGGCAGAATCGATCTCGTGACTGTTGCTGCTCATGAGTTCGGACACTCCCTCGGCTTGGCTCACTCCTCGGTTAGCGGTGCCTTGATGTTCCCTACCTACAGCGGCCCGCACCGTTTTCTGGCTCAAGATGACATTGATGGAATTCAGTCCATCTATGGAGGGTTAAAGCTAGCGCAGGCGATGTGGATTCACGGCCATAGTATGGAGATCGAATCTCCAGACAACATTGCTAGGGCTTGGAGAGCTGGATTCTACATAGAAGTCGAAGGTAAACCAAATACCAATAACTGGTTTCACTTTGCTATTCCTACTAAGGTCATTGTCAAAGACAATAGACTTCGCGTCGGTTCAGTCATGCTTTTGTCAGAAACCTTATCTACACAAGCGCTCATCCGGGATGTTCACATTTATGATGGCGATGTAAAAATCGCACAACATAACGGAGTTAACCTCAGCGGAAATGCTGGATTTGTGCGCTTTAATGTTCCGCCTCATCCGTTTGTCAAGTGGGGAGTGGGAATCTCCATCGGCGTTCATTTTGGAAGTGGATCGGGTTCTCGCGTTATGCGGTTCAAGTCGGCTGGCTGCGATTTTCTCTCCTAAGTTGCTCAGCTTAATGAGCTTAGAAATCGTTGCTTTGATTCAATGACCTGAATATTGATTTTAAATCTTTAATGTGGAGGTATTTTCCCAATGGTAGCTCTAGCAGAAGCAATGTGGGCGCACGGACACAGCATGCAGATCGAGTTTCCAGACACCATTGCTAGAGTTTGGAAAGCTGGATTTTACATTGAAATCGAGGGCAAACCCAATACCAACAACTGGTTCCACTTTGCGATTCCCACGACAGTTATTGTGGATGATAGAAGACTGCGAGTCGGTTCAGTGATGCTCTTGTTCGAGACTTTATCTACTGATGCGATTGTCCGCGACGTTCATATTTATGATGGTCCTGACGCGATCGCTATTCATAACGGGGTTAACCTAAGTGGCAATGCTGGGTTCAGACGCTTTGACGTTCCGAATCATCCCCCTGTAAAGTGGGGAGTGGGAATCTCCATCGGTGTTCATTTTGGAAGTGGTGCAGGCTCTCGCGTCATGCGATTCAAGTCAGCTGGTTGTGACTTCATACCCTAGAGTTGAATTAGGGCTGAGGGGAATTATAAGCTCATGTGCATTTAAATTGCATTGCTGCGGTTTGGGGAGTTAAGAGTCAGAATACAGCAAAGCCCTGACTCCTGACTCCCTTCAAAAATGAAACTTGAATGCGGATTAGTTTAGTGTAAATTGGTTACAATCTCATCTCCTCATCCCTACATCATTTTCTCAATTTCCAATCCCTGTTTTCAACGATTGAGCGATACACCAAGTTCAAGCTGCAACTTCAAAAACACCGCTCTGAGTAAGCGACTCATGCTCTGGGGATGAGCCACTGCCCAAAAATTGATACTCAAGCAGGTACTAGCTAGCGCTAACAGGATAAATGTGGGAGCCATAACCACACCAACCATCCACCAAGTAAAGACATGAAATATCATTACTAATGCTGGGATGCAGGCGAGTCCGGCAGCGGCTAGAACTTGACGCTGAGGGCGACGCAGTCCTGTCAAAATCATGGTCTGCAAGGTGAACAGCAGGTTAGCGGGAACCAAAAACGCACAGATGGCGATACAGTTGGTTCGCGAAAACTCAAATAGGGTGTTGAAGTCAAACATCAATGTTATTAGGTATAAGTACTGCTGCCAGTTTATCTCGCCTGACCAGCATCCCTCGCAAGCGATCGCTTCCCCTCAAAAGCAATAACCCTTAGGGTGAATTTTTCAAATCTCTGGGCCACATTATGAAGCACCTCTGACGCCAAGTTGTACAATATGACCGTTGTATTCTGCGACGCA
>CBKWLJ010000560.1:0-5402 GCA_966675205.1 uncultured bacterium | reverse complement strand
GTTCCCAAGCCCAATCACAAATTAAGCGTGTATCTTCAAAGCTTAACAGCAGACCCCGATCGTCTCTAAGCAGATCGATAAATGATGTAGTGAGGTCAAGCAGCACGGGATTATTCTTGTGTGAATACCGAAGTTTCTGAAGTTCCCAGACTGCCTCGCGGAAGTTTCCATTGGTTCGCAACGCTCGAATTTTTATTGCTTTGATTTCCAAGAGGTAACGGTTGGCGGTGGGACTGTCTAATAGGTCATCCCAGAACTGAATAAAATCTTGGTACTCATCAATTGTCTTGATCGTTTGACATCGAGTTTCGCACAGCCTGTCTATCCTCTCATACCAGTATGCATTGGCTTTAATGAGCGATCGTGCTTGTTTCAAAGGGATAATTGCTTCTCGCCAACGGTTGTTCTGAAGGTGGTAGCAGCCCTCATGATAAGACACGAAATGATAGGCGAATTCCTCGGTATCAGAAGAGACTTTCAGTCCGCGCTTGATTTGCAAAGCTCTAACTAAGTCACCGTCCTGACAAGCAACAACAACCGACCCCCAAACCGTATAAAGTGTTGCTAAGAGCCGATTGGTATCGTCGCCATTTGCATCAGGGTCTTCAAGAAACGAGACGGCGTCGAGCTGAGTCCGGTGACGTTGGTAACAGCCTGGGGTTAAGAATACATCGTTCACCATCATCCCACGAGTAGGCGGATTGCCCATCAGTTCGAGAGCGTAAGTGTCTAGCCGCAAGAGGAAGCGAAGTTGCTTTTTCTGGTTTTCATCGGCGAGGGTATTAATTTGTTCCTCAATTTTTTGCCTGAGATCTGAGACAACCTCTCCCCAGTCAACTGGGGTATTTTCCCGCCAAGGCAGATTCACGAGTGAAGGATTTTGGTGCAGGTTAGCGAGGTCAGTTGACCAGGCAATAATTAGATCGGCAAGCTGATTAGGGTCGGTTTGAGCTTGGTAGTAGGATGCTACTACCCAGTTGTGCAAGGATGTAACATCTTGCTGGTTAATCCAACGTTGCTCTGCTGCCTTGGCTATCCTCGACCAATCCCGCTCCTCCCAAGCTACCGTCTCAAGACGAGGCGTGATATGTTCATCGAGATTCGCCTGTACCAGTGAGTCAAAACCAAATTTTTGGATAAAGTTCTTGCTAGCGGACTCAGCAGCTTCAAGGTTTTCGGTATCAATGTACTGTTCAATTTCTCGCATTGCCAACAAGCGATCGCGCTTTTCCTGAATTTGAACCAAGGTATTAAGCACCTCGCATTGTTGTTGAATTCCGGGATGAGGAGATTGCCACTCCTGTTGCGCTTGCTGCCAATTCTCTTGCTTGATGTAAGCAAACCCACGAATGTAGGCAGCTTGCTCTCCACTGATACCTTCAAGGTGGGACAGCGCCTGAGTCCAGTTTTTCGTCTTAACGGCTAGGATTGCCAGTCGGATACAACATTGCGTTCTCAACTGAGGTACATACATTATCGCGTTTTGGTAATGCTCGGTAGCCCCCTCGAAGTCTCCTGCTTTTTCTGCCAGAAGTCCCTGGTGAAAGTGTCGTTTTCCGTCAACGATACGGCGCAACTCTCTGAGCAGATATAGTCCACCCGCTTGCGGAAATTGATGATGTACGGGTTCAAATTGAGCGATCGCGTCTTGAAAGCGTCCTTGAACGGCGATTTGATGCGCTTGTCGCAGGGCGGCGTTGTATTCTATCAGTGCGTCGGTTTGCCAAGTATTTAACTGCTCTCTTAGCCGTTTTATGCGATCGCTCATCACCCACTGATGGAACTGACGTTTTAAGAAAGAGGGAGATGGTGACGACCACCTTTCAAGAATTTTATTGCCAAGACTGACCGCTTCTAGAAATTTTCCGTTGTTAGAGAGTTGTTCGGCTCTTTTGGCTTCCTGCTGCGAAACGATGACTTGACGAAACAAATCAACAACGTGCCGCACAACGTTCAATAAAGCGTTAAACCCTTTACCAATAATCCTCATGGGCAGCTCTCCGGACGATTGGGTATAAATACCACCTCGCCTACCTGTAAAGACCCTTCCCCATGCTTCAGTGCAGGATTGGCTTGCTCGATCTTGAATCGCCCTTCGGTTACATTTCCGTAAAAACGTAAGGCAATCAGCGATAACGAATCCCCACGCCGCACGGTGTAGTAGAAGCCACCACAACTAGCAGAGGAGGTAGAGGAGAAGTTCTTCCCCTGCCACTGTTGTCCCCCTGCACTCTTCTTTGTAGGTGGATTTGGCTTGAGTGTGGATGTCTGTGCGAAAGCTTGGGAAGCTGTGCCGACAAGTGGCGGCTGGAAAAAGAAGGCATAACTAACTCCCCCTAAAGCAATGCCGACAACCAACAGGCAAATGGCGGCGCTAGCAAGTAACCAGGCTGAAATTCCTTGTCGTCGGGGTTTTGCCGTTGCAGCGGTTGGCTCTGCTACGGGGAGTTCTGTCAACATCCGAATCAGGGAAAGGTTCGTTTCACAGTTGGGGCAAATGTCGCCTGAAATCTCTGGGCGATCGCATACTGGACAAGTCAGCTTGGTTTTCATAGCCGTTGCTTCATCTCCACAATTCACGATGCAACACCAAGAGCAATTTCCTTCCCATTGAGTCTCCTTTGCTCGATCGCCCCATAATTGCACCTACCCTCTTAATGCCCCTCAACTGTTGCACTGTATCTCTGAGAGTTTAGAGGTTATGCAAGTGAACCAGAGAAGTTTACCTGCTTAAATCGGTAGGAATAATCGCTGTTGGAGGTTCGCGATCGAGCCAATACCGGACATCAGGCCACAACTCATGCCAGATGCGTTCTGCCTCTTCCCCATCTTGACGCTCTTGAGCTTTGGTCATCCGCAAAAGCTTGTCATTCATGGCATTGCCTTGAATTGGGTCTTTTAGCGTCGCTACGTAGATCGCATACCTAGAGTATCGAATTTTTTGCACCGACTCTGGCAGATTAGTCACTTCCCGTCTCGCCTCTTCCGAAAGCGCCTGCATTGCCGATAGATTGTTTTTCCGAAGTGCTTCGCTTAGCTGCTGACTATAGGACAGCAAACGCAACTGTTGAGCGGCAGGAATTAGGAATCCATAGGTTTTGGCGAGAAACTCGCATTCATAGGCTAAGGAATCCGCTGTGTTGCGGTCTTGCGACACATCGCGCTTTAACTTTTCCAACTCTTCCCGTGCCTGTTGTCGCAGGTCGTCTCGCTCCCTCCCGGTGTGATAATCGATAATCTGGTTCGTTCTCTGAACAATTGGCACAACCCACTGGCTCACTTGTTCAATCCGCTCGGCTGAGAGTCTGCGTTGGTTGAGGTCTTGGACAATTTCGTACACTTCCCGGTAAATCTTTTCATCCGCCCTACCGCGAGAGAAGGAACTGCTCACCTTGACTGAAGGGTCGTTCTTGAGAAACGCACTGAGAAGCAAGTTTCCCATTTGTTCGTTAAGCTCCAAGGTCACGAGAACCTCAGTTCCTTTTGGGTAAGGCTTGTGCAACCCCAGCCACATCTCGCCAATTGGCTCGTTGACTTGGGTTTCATCATCGCGATTGAAGAACTCGAAGCGGATGAGGCGTTGCCCATCAGCGACGGTTTTGAAGGTTTGGGACGTGCTAAAGGGGAGCATTTCCCCACGACTGATGACTTTGTAGAGACCATCTATTAGTTTGATGTAATAGTCTCGCGAGACGGTTCCGACTTTCTCTGTCAGACCTGCTGCAACAATAGCAGCTCCTTCAGCAACTGCGTACATGGGACGGGGATGAACCACTACTTTATCCGCCCCAAAAGCCTCCCGAACAAGGCGCTGCACGAGGGGAAGTTGAGAAGACCCCCCCACGAGCAAGACCGCATCAACCATGTCCTCTGGGTAGTCAGAGTATTTGATGGCATCGCGGCTAATGGCGATCGTGCGCTCTACAATCGGTGCAATTAGCTGCTCGAACTGTTCGCCAGTGAGTTCAACATCAATATAGATCGGCATCCCCAGTTGGTCGAGTAAGGGGGTTGCTGGGATAATGCGAACGGAAGCTGTGTTACTCAAAGCAATCTTGGCTCGTTCTACCGCAATTTTGAGGTCTGCCAGAAAGCGAAGCTGTTGGAAATCTGGCATTTTGGCGATCGCGCCATCAATATCATCCAATCCCTCTTGATGAGCCACTTGCTCCTTGACAAATTGCACGAGCGCTTGGTCGATGTCATCGCCTCCCAGCCACAGGTCTCCTGCCTTACCCAGTTCCGTGAACCAATTCCCCGATGCTGTAATCAGCGAGGCGTCAAAGGTACCCCCGCCAAAATCATAAACGAGAAGGGTCTTGACATCGTTGGCTCCATCCGGAGTAAACCCGTAGGAAATTGCTGCGGCTGTTGGTTCGGGCAGAAGTTCGCGAGGCGTCAAACCCGCTCGGAATGCAGCAGCACGAGTGGCGTGTCTCTGCTTATCATTGAAGTAAGCGGGAATGGTAATCACTGCTTCGGTGATGGTACTGGTCTGTCCCCGCTCGTTCTGAAACGTCTGGGCATTTTCTACGACTTGCTTGAGAATGAGGGCGGAGATATCCTCGGGTTCGTACTCTTTATCTCCAAGCCAAATCACGAGGCTATTATCAGTTCCATGCATCGGTTTGGCAATTTTGTACCCAAAGCGCAACAACTGCTGTTGAACCGCTGGGTCGCCAAAGCCGCGCCCCATCAAGCGTTTGATTGAAACAATGACGTTTTCTGGGTCAGCCCGTAACCGATTGTAAGCTTCTTGCCCGACGACCAGATTGCCTTGATGAAACGCCACGAGCGATCTCGTCAAAGTTCTTTCCGGTGGCGCATTATCACTAGCCGTTACTATCTCGACGGCGGCAAATTTCAAAGCGGCAACAGAGTTTGTCGTGCCTAGATCGATGCCAACTACATTACCCATTCAATAACCTCGCTCGCAATCATGGCTCTTTGATTCAAGCTAACGCACCCCGTAATAGTTGACTCTCCGCGTGTTTCCAGCCATTCGCAATAGTGCTGAATTGATCAATGCGACGGAATAAGGATTGCATCGAACCTAGAGCAACCCAGGCAGACATTTTTGCTCGAAAGTATCGAGTCTATGTCCTGATCGCTAAAAAGTGATGGACGGATGGTGTCGTTGGAGCTACAACCTTGATGGCATTTATTCGCGCCAATACAGATTAGAAGCGTAAATTAGGCAAGCACACTTATAGCGATCGAGCTAATTAAAAGTTGCCCAACAATCGTGTTCAATCAGTAACGGAATCATGTCCAGTAGAGAATTTGTGCCTTCGGAAAGCGTCGGCCAATCTCACCCTCAAAAAAGTCGCGTAGCGTCTTCATCGTGTTGGTGTCATAAACATATTTGATGCCGCCAAACTTATTGCGCTTAATCACACGAC
>CBKWLJ010000559.1:0-5404 GCA_966675205.1 uncultured bacterium | reverse complement strand
GCCACTTCATCCTTGGCATAGTCAGGAATTACATTGCGATCGTCATAAGCCTTTAAGTAGTTAGTATCACCTGAGCCTAATCCCAATCCATTCACCAGCGACACCATCACTTGAACGCGCTGGACATTATCATTCGGTTTGAAGGTTTTGTTTTCAAAACCGGACATGAATTGACCGCGATAGGCTTGTTGAATCACGTCCTTTGCCCAAGAGTCAGAGGCAACATCGGTAAATTGCGTAGCATCCCGTTTCGCAGTAGGGTTGAACGCTTTAACCAATAAGGCGGCATATTGGGCACGGGTCATTTTCTCATCCGGCCTAAAGGTGCCATCACTAAAACCACTGATGAGTTTTTTGTCAAGCAATGCTTGAATGAAAGACTTTGCCCAATGGTTTTCAATGTCTTTGAAGGGAGGCGGCGGGGGAGGGGGAGGGGGTTGATCGTCACCACCACCCGGATTACCACCGGATGCAATACCATCAATAGTGACTGCACCTTTAACCTTGGTCGCACTCAACACATTACCGAAGGCAACCAATGAGTTACTGCTGGCATTGTTGACATCAAGCTGACCATTATTACGGATCGTATTATTTCCTGGGTCGCTGCTACTGCCTAAATTAGGTAACGCTTTGCCTGTAACGGTCAAGCCCTCATCTGTGTTGCTTTCGATGCGATTATTACGCAGTACAGGTCGAGCCTCACCAGAGACAATAATGCCATAGCGGTTTTCAGTAATGGTGTTATTAATCAGCTTAGGAGCGGACGTGCCATCGATGCTAATGCCAGAACCCGAACTCTTGCAGGTGTTTCCTCGGATTTCACCGGTGGTATTGCGGGTAATTGAGATACCATTGCCATCGTTGTCAATGAAATTGTTGTCAACAAGGGTAGGCTTAGCATCACCAGTGGCAAAGACTCCCTCACGCTTGCTTTTGGTCAAAGTACAGTTAGCAACAGTAGCGGTCGTTGATTCTAGCCAGACGCCAGTACCTCTAGTGGCTGGGTTGGTAACAGTTACGCCTCGCAGTTCGGCATTATCCGCCAGCAAAACCGTGACGTTTTGACCTGCTTGAGTGCGGCTGTTGTACTGTCCACTGCCTTCAATTAAAATGCCACTGCCTTTATTGCTTTCATTTCCCACTACCTTGACTCCAGAAGGAACATTGAGGGGAAAAGTTTCGCCGCTAGCTGCATTGTAAGTTCCTGTAGCTAGTTGGATCGTGGTAGCGGATTGGGCTTTTTCAAGTGCTTTTGTAATGGTTTTTAAAGGAGCAGACTGGCTACCAGCAGCACTGTCACTACCGCTACCTGGATTGACGTAAAATGTTTGAGGCATAGTTAAATTTTCACAAAAGATAATCCACAACAACAGCCGCTCTACCAGCAGTACAAGATTTTAACTCTGGCTAATTTACTGCTTGTGAGATGCTGCTCTTCAGTAAAGTGGCAAACAGGACAATTTAGTGCTTCAACTACCGACCCCTTCATTCCTGAAAAGGAGAAAAACGAGCAGGAAAGTCTCCAAAATCCTGGCTATTAAGCTTACCTACAAAAATAAAGCTAGAGATGGGGGGGTTCGCCCAACAATTTGCCTGTCAAGAGCATTGACTTTCACAGTGTAGATGCGTGTTCAGTGGATGTCTATCACACGATTGGGTTAAACTGATCTGATCTTGATTTCATCTAGATTTTCTAGGTTTTGCTGCATAAGCATGATAAATAGCGATCGCTATTGTCTTGCGCCTCCTGCTGTTGGATGAACTTGTGAACTCACAAGCAAAGTCTTTGGCTCTTGCTTACTGATGGATGAGCAGCGACGAGTCACTGAGACAGTGAGGACATCTGCGGCGCGATCGCAAGTGCGATATTATCGAACTTTACCTCCTCCCTCTAAGTGTCGCCTGCTTGGAGCGATCGCATCGCTGATCAGTGAACTTCTGGGTTGGTCGTAACGTCACTAATTTTTGTAAACCTCGTGCGTTGCAAGAAGCAGCGTTAGCAAGAATTATGCGTCGGATTATTAGCATTCTACCTTTTTTATTTTTGCTTCAAGCTGTTCCCGGTTTTGCTCAAGAATTAGCACCGCTCGATCCAATTGAACAGGTAGTATCTGCAAAATTGATGAATCCCTATCCCGATGGAAATTTTCGTCCCGAACGGATTCTCAGTCGTGCCGAACTGGCTTCAATTTTAGTTAAAACATTTCAGCTAGATCAACGAACTCCTCAGCAACAAGCGGCTATTCCCCTTCAAGATGTACCTTCTTCCCACTGGGCTTATAACGATATTCAATTGGTACTAAAAAATAACATTATGACTGGCTATAGACCAGGACAGTTTTTTCCCAACCAACGTGTTACTCGTGCCGAAGCTTTTTCGATTTTGGCTCAGGCTTATGGAGTGTTTCAGTTTGCTGATGATACAGTGGCAGAAGTGCTTTCTCAGTATCCTGATGCCGATAAAATACCGAGTTGGGCGAGAAAGTCGATGGCTACAGCTTTATATGAGGGCTTTGTCAATATCGATCCCACAACAAAGCAAATGAATCCTTTAGAACCGATGACGCGTGGGGATATGGCTTATGCATTGAGTAAATATCTGGAACGGCAAGAAACAACTGCGCCACTGCCTTGGAAGGTTGAAGAACCTGCTCACAGTTCTTAAATAGGAAATTTAATGGAGTAGGTTAAGGGGGGAACTTGATTGCGCTCAAGGGTTATAGAAGTGAACCCTTTATGCAATTTCCCTCCTGACTCAACAGTTTAAAAATATACATGATGGAATTTTTGTTTCAGCTACTGTTCAGACGGGGATACTAGTAAATTAAGACTTGAATTGGGTCTAGATTTATGGCTAGATGTAGCTGCTTTTTGAATATCCTCTTTCAGACTCTCCAAATCAATATAGCGATCGCAAACATTAAACAAACACTCACTTGTCATTGAACGTAGACTCACCAATTCAACGCGAATACCACGATAACTAATGGCATTTGCTGCATAAGTCAGATTCCCACTGCCACTCACAAGTACCGCCGTATCGTAGAAATTGACTAGAGCCATCATATCGACAACCATTTCTACATCTAAGTTAACCTTCTTGGAGCCATCTGGTAGCTGTGCTAACTCCTTGGCGACGACTCGATAGCCATGACGACGCAACCACAACAGAAATCGCTGTTGCTTTTCATTCTTAGGCTCAAAACCTGTGTAGAAAAAACACCTTAACAGCCTTGAGCCATTGGTTAGCCGACTCAGTAGCTTGATGTAATCAATTTCAATTCCTAAATTGTACGCGGCATAGAACAAAGAAGTGCCATCAATAAAAATAGCGATACGTCCCCGCGTTTTTAATACTTGTTCGGTTAAGAAAATGGAATTTACCTCAATATCATACAACATAATTAGCGCACCATTCACCTTTAAAAAACAATATTTTCGGAAGAAAAGTGCCTATAACTACAAATTTGAGAAACAACAGTATTATTTGCCATAAACAATATTGATATCATTTGTAAAACTCTTGATTTTAATAACAGGCTTTTGATTGATTCATGGTTCTATATAAGTCGCTACACTCCTGCTTAACCTGAATAGATCGAGTTCGTGAAAAATTCAAAAAAGCTCCTAGTTATAGAATTCTAGAAGCTTGATAAACTTTCAGAACAATTGCCTGCTTTCAATGCAATGATTAATAAAACTTTACCTTGACTATAACATATAATCTTCTCTCTAAAGAGATGCTCTTTAGATTAGAAAATCTCGCTCCAGCTAGACAACAATCATAACTCACACCGAAGATTTAATTGCTTTAGTTCAACGGCTCTGAAACTTCTTACTGTAGGTCAGACTACAAAAATACAATTGTAGAATAGCTGAGCGATAATGGCAAAAAAGTTAGGTTGAAGGGCTAGGAGGAGGAAGAATTTCCAATCCGTACTTCGGAGCGGTTGACATAACTTTTTTGATTGTTTCGGGAGTGATAGAGGGGGGCGAAGCAGACTTCTCTTCTACAGGCACGCCTATTTCTACAAAAAACCTTTCCAACCCAGCAGGCATCACCCAGCACAGCATTTTTGCGGGTTTTGATGTGATGTTTCTATAGCTGTGAACTTGACCTTTTGGAGAGTGGAGGAAGGTTCCGGCAGTTGCCACAATAGTTTGTTCGCCCAGTTGGAACTCCACCTCTCCTTCTTGAATATAAAAAGCTTCATCTTCGCGACTGTGCCGATGAAGGGGTGTACCGCTTTGGGGTTGAGCTAAAATCTCTGTGAGAGCATAGGCTTGACCTGTATCTTCGCCCGTGGCTTTCAATGTATACAAGTCTCCAAGCACCCAGTACGAAGAACCTTGACCGGGTTGCTGTAATAGTCCTTGGGGCATTGCATAAGATGAATGCGAGGGAACGAAAAACAGGAAGATAAACAGGATGAGGAGCAATATTCCTCGTTGAACCCTGTTTCTTGTTCTTCTGCTTAACGCTTGTGCGATCGCATAACGCCCTTTTTGATTGATGATCATTTTAATCTTCCTTACTTCTGTCAAAAATAGAGCTAACAACAGCATTCCTTGCCGTAATGCATATTAATCCCCAGCCTGATGAATTTTGGCTGAGAAATCGCTAAGTCAGCATAAATTGGTGCTGAGAGGTAGCTTAGTAGTTAGCGTTATTAGATACAGAGGAAATTAATGTCACAAGGAATGGTTCATGTTCAGGAGACCTTCTTTGAAGGCGGTAGATTATTAGCCTCTCCACCTGATATCCGCCGTTATCAATTACTGGCTTAGAACTGATTGATAAAGTAATTCTTAAATTGTATGGGATGCGTGACTTGATTAACGCACCCTAATAATAGCCGCATTGTTGTCTTGACCGAAAACTCAGAACCTGGAGGGTGTCCCTAATGTCGAAAAAGAAACGCCGCCCAGACTTACAAATTCGGGGCTTTGGCTCCGAACCTGTGCTGGTTAATGTTAGTAAAGCTGAGGCAATGATGCGTCGTGGGCAATGGCACCAAGCCCGCGAAGTTCTCGAAGCCATGGAGCAACAGTATCCCGATCGCTCTGAAGTGCTGATGGCTTTGGCAACTTTATACAACCTTACCGAAGATTTGCCGCACTATCAGCTTGTGTGTTATCGATTGAGCCAGCTGAAACCTGATGACCCTGAGATGACATTACTGTTGGCAGGAGCGTATGTCGCGAATTTGCGTCCCGTCTTGGCATTGCAGGCGTTTCAGCAATTTCTTGAGCGCTGGCCGAACCATTCTAAAGTCAAGGAAGTTCGTGAAGCGTTAGCTGAGTTGGAGGACATCAAAACCAAGATTGTCACTGAAGTGGGTTTAAGCGAAGCAGAAAGCCTGGAAATTGCGGCTTTACACGAGACTGCCCAGTCCTACTT
>CBKWLJ010000558.1:0-5418 GCA_966675205.1 uncultured bacterium | reverse complement strand
AACGCATGGCAAGTTCAGTTCTGACCCTGAAGAGACATATATTATGGCTTACAATGAACTCCTCAAAAGCAGTGACTTAAACAACCTGCTTCGGATTAACACCCAAAACTCATCGAGGAGCGTTGAGTTACTCGTCCTTAGTGCCTGTGAGACAGCACAAGGGGATAATCGAGCGACTTTGGGGTTAGCTGGAATCGCTGTGCGAGCAGGAGCACGCAGCGTACTGTCAACATTGTGGCAAGTTAGCGATCGCTCCACTGCTGAATTAATGGAGCAGTTCTACAAGGAGTTAACGAACCCTAACGTGACCAAGGCAGAGGCACTTCATCAGGCTCAGTTAGCTCTTTTTAAGCAATACAAGGCTCCCTACTATTGGGCACCCTACGTTCTAGTTGGGAATTGGCTTTAATCTTTTCTCTGCTGAAGAGCAGTAAGGTACATCCCGTCTTTTGCAATGACTGACCTAAGATTAGAAGAGTATTTCCAAAAGTGCAGCTAAAAAAAGCTCCCATTACCGAATTGCTGGGAGCTGGGAAAAAATGATTGTCAGTTAAATATGGTCAAATATGTCAAATTTGGAAACACTGAACTTCACTGAACAGTTTAATAAATTTGTCCAGTAAAATATCCTTCATCCTCTGCCGCATCCCCAACTGTCCATCCTATACTAGCTCCGGTAGCAGCACCACCTGGTCCTCCAACCGCAAAGCCAATAATAGCTCCTGTAAAGGCTCCTGCTACTCCGCCCCAAAATCCTCCTCCATTGATGTCTTGAGTTTCTTCGGGAGTGAGTTCAGTAAATAATTCATTGTCTTGAAGGTCAGTAATTATCATAACTTGCTCCTTTGAAGAACTGAAAATCTTTTGTCAGACGACTAACATTTATTTGTCTACTAGCTACTCAATAAAAAAGCTCTAGTATTATGCAAAAGTTACAAACCTTAAGATTATTGATTCCACTTTAGTAATACAAAGCTCGGTATTATTGGCACGCCGGATTGTTACTCAGCTTTAAAAGCAATAAATTATGCAACTTTTTACAAAAATATATTTTTTATATTTTGCATAAAACTCTGGCTTTTTGAGTGGAGTTATAGACAGAGGAGGGCAAGAAAGTCTAACCTTCACTTCAATCAGTCATCTGAATAATTGCATTCTATTTTTGGAGCAAAAACATCATGGCTACCTTGAAACTCATTGATCTTTATTGCATCGAAACTGAAGATTATGCTGGAGCTGACGAACCTTACCTACTTGTTGATGGTGCTAAAAGATGGAGCGGTAGTTTAAACACTGGAGAACACGCTCCGATGGTTGACAAGCAAGGTAATCCACTTGAATTTACTTTCAACGGAGCGATCGATATCAAGCTATATGACAGTGATGGTAATCATTGGTATGACAGAGATGATTTTCTCGGCAGTTTTAGAGTCACAGAACTGGACGTAGTCGGCGGTAACCCCATGCACTTCACTCTAGATGGAGCTAACTATGAACTATCATACGTAGTGATACCTTAAAAATGAAAATAACGCCCTGGTAGATTGAGTATAGACCTTCGTCCAGCTAGGTTGACAGGAGCAATATTGACCATAATAGCCTCCCTTTAATAAAACTTGAGTTTTAAAGGGAGGTGCCCTTAAAGTCTTTTGAATGAGCTTCAAGTGACTGATTAAGGCACTAAAATATTTGCTCTTTTTTTTGAGACTTGTGTAGTTTAACGAGATTTAATAAAGATATAAAGCGGCTTAGATATGGCTAAAAATCTACAAGTTAATAACCAAATTATTACTACAGGAAAACTCGTCACCTTACTAGCAAATTACCAGATGCTGCCGCAATTTTTGCGTCAAATCATTACTGACCAAGCTATTGGCTCAATTTCTTGCACACCTGAAGAAAAAATCAGTGCTTGTCAGCAGTTTTATCAGAGATATCAACTCACTTCGGAGTCAGAACGTCAGAAATTGCTGGAGCTTTATGAGATGAGTCCAGAAGAATTAGAGACCTTAACTATCCGAGAGTTCAGAATTGAGAAATTTAAAAGAGCTACTTGGGGGCACCAACTAGAATCATATTTCCTCTGCCGCAAATCGCTGCTAGACAAGGTTATTTATTCTCTGATTCAGACTAAAGATGTGGGTGTTGCAAAAGAACTATATTTCCGCATTCAGGAAGGAGAACAATCTTTCAGTGAACTAGCTAGAGAATACTCTCAAAGTTCAGAAGCACAAACTGGTGGGTTAGTTGGACCTATCGAGCTGGGCAAAATCTCGTCTAAGCTGGCTCAGATGCTATATGTTAGTCAAACAGGTCAACTTTGGCCTCCCACTTACTTAGGAGAATGGATAGTGATTGTGCGCCTCGAGCAACTTATTCCGGCTGTTCTAGACGAAGCCATGTGTCAACAGCTGCTCAATGAACTATTTGAACGCTGGGTGCAAGAGCAGCTTGTTAATTTGACTAATAGTGGATTGATCTCGCTCAATTGAGAGATTACATTCAGCCATTGTTAGGATTACTCGTTGATCTAACTAGAGGGGCTTGAGCAAGTTCTTCCAAGCCTACAGATTTCAACAATTTTGCCCAAGCATCCATAACTTCAGTATTTTGTGGCTCAGAGAGGTAGCGTCTCGCTAGATTTGTCAGTTGATCATACCAAGGGTTAGAGCTTTGCTGAACTCGTGTTACCCAACCATCTAGCTCTAGAATATTTTCAGCGGTTTCTGTGCGATCGCAATTTACAATCAAACGCCAATGGTAGCTCTGATCAACTTTTAGGGAGTGCTTTGGACTTGGCGGCAGGGGAATACCCACTACTCCTGGTGTTTTAGCGAGTTGAAGGGAAGTTCGGTAGAGGGTAGTCGTCTCATTCCGGTCGTGCAGTGAAAACTCGATAGAGTGTATCTCTTCAGGATTATAGGGAATATAAAACCAAAAGACCGGATGTTCAGTCGTTGTTAAACCCTTACCATTTTCAGGTATTAAAGCAGTGACTGGCTTATCAGTTGGTTTGCAAGCGCCACTCGACTCAGGACGAGTTCCTCCCGGTGTCCGTCGGCCATCAGGTGTCCCGGTGTCGGGTGCTGATGGCATTTCAGCAATTTTTGGTGAACTAGGTTGTGTCCATCGGGGCGCAAAAGTTCGGGGAAAGCTAGCGATTATCGCTTTCGGTGCTGGGCTTTGTCCATTCGAGTGGTAGCGCGGTGCCCCTTGGGCGATCGCATAGTGTGGTATTAGCGTGAACATCACAAGAGTCATCAAGGCAAGTTTCATGCTGATTCGCTACTCCTATTTCAGCTTTTTCAGTGTCCGGAATTCAGCGGATTGAAAGCAACAGTTTGGAGGGCTGGTATTAGCTTTATGAATTTTATAGTAAAGATGCCAGTCCATAACACCTAAGACTACAAAAAACGCTTCACAAATACTAAGCAATTATATTTGCCATAATTTTACCTATAACTTACATGCTCGGATGGCTTGCTCATAAAACCGAAATGAACTCCTCCTTCAGAGACAGGATTTTTATCGGTTGCCTGAAGTTCACAGAGCTTTGCCTCTAAATCAAAGGGATGTCCATAGTCCCAAATTCTAATCTCTAATCTTTCATGAAATATCATTACCTCAATTTCAATAGGAGTTTCTACAGGAAAATCTTTGTGAGCATGACGAACAGCGTTAGTAAAACCCTCAGCTAAAATCAGTTGAATCTGAACTAGAACCGTTCTAGGAACTAATAGATGATTCAACTGATTTAACTCTTGCAAGACTCGCTCTAGCTCCTTCAGGTCTGTCTTAACTTGCAGATGGAGCTTTTGCAGAGGGTTTTTATAGGATTGTGACTGTTCAAGAGTTGGTTCCTTATATTTTTTTATAATCGATAGACAATTTTTTAGTTCAAAAGTGCGTGTATAACTTAGCTCATCTGCTAAACGCGACATAATTTTTATCCCCATTCCACCTTCAGGAAGATTTTCTATGTCCATGAGTATTTTTTTCTCCTTATTTGAGGAATTTTACTGAATCAAGGCTTGCTTATTTCTAGCAATATTTAAATTCGATAGCATTTGCATAATTATTTAATATTTTTCAAAAAAGTAAAATAACTAACCTAAAAATAACATTTAACTCTCTATTAACTACTCCATCAATAACCTTGGTCTATATGCAAAAGTTACAAAAGCTAATATTAATTTGAGGTAAAATTATCAGTGAGTAGATTCACTCAAGAGATGGAAAAACTTGTATTTAAAAAAAGTATATAATTCCCTAGTTGCAACAGATGCGATCGCGCTAACTTTCGACTGTATCTTTCTGAAGCCTTGACATGAGCGAAGCAGTATTGGAGGAACTAGAAGGAACCGTTCGGTTAGAGGCTCCTGTTGGGTAGGAGAATGCGATCGCACTACCTGCCGCCACTAAAGCTAATGCTGCCGGAACAAGAGGCAACCAACCCCCTTGGAGCAGGAAAATCCAGCAGAGTCCATATAAAACAGCAACAGAAGTACTAAGCAGCAAAATCAGACGCAGTGGAAAGTGTGCTTTACCAGCACTACACCAACGCACTAGGTAAACTAGCATTCCACCTGTCAACGACCAACCCCATACCCACAGCCCATCACCCCATTGAGGCAACCACCAAATTAGAGGGCGTTTATTCAGAGCAGCACTGAGAAGTTGACTGACTAAGTGTGCGTGTATTTCCAGCCCCCGCATTCTGTCATAAGGGGTGTCATGATGGTCTTGAATACTGGCAGCAGTGACGCCAATCAAAACGACTCTATCTTTTACCCAATCAGGTTCCAACTTTCCGGTTAAGACCTGATCAAGCGTGATTTTCTGGGCAATTTGGGGGGTAGCACGATAATTGATCAATACCTGATTTCCCCGCGCATCCAAGTTTTGGTATCCCCCACTGCGAGACTCTAAACGTCTAACCACAATACTCCCAAACTGCCAGTTTTTGTCTGAGGTTGTTGTTGAAATGCCCTGAGCTTCCAAATATCGGTAGGCAAGTTGCAGGCTAAAGGAGTAGGGTGTCTTGCAAGGTAAAAGGGGAGATATGGGGTTTGGGCTACGGGATAAAAGATGACGACGAACGATATCGTCTTGCTGGTCATTTTCTAAGTCATTAAAGCCTATTTGTTTAGCGGGGCTTTCGGGTGGAGATGCAACGGCAGTTTCTGGGCTGCTGCCCAGTGTACATACAGAAATAAGACGTTGATTTTGCTGGAGTTGAGTAACAAGTGAAGTATGCCCTGGTGGTACAGGTTGGTTGCGAAAGATATCGAGTCCGATCGCAACAGGACGATGTAACTCCAGTTTTTCAATAAGCTGTGCCAAAGTGGCATCAGGTAGTGGATGCTTGTATTTTCGGAGATCTGCTTCATCTGCTCCAACAATCAGGAGGCGAGAATC
>CBKWLJ010000557.1:0-5427 GCA_966675205.1 uncultured bacterium | reverse complement strand
ATGTATTGCTTGTGAAGTCTGTACTCGCGTGTGTCCCATCAACCTCAATGTAGTTGATTGGGAATTTAATAAAAAAACTAAAAAGAAGGAACTTAAGCATTACAGTATTGACTTCGGAGTCTGTATTTTCTGCGGGAATTGCGTCGAGTATTGTCCTACCAATTGCCTGTCTCATACTGAAGAGTACGAGCTTAGCGTCTACGATCGCCACAACCTAAATTTCGATAATGTTGCTCTGGGAAGGCTCCCTTACAAAGTTACTCAAGACCCAATGGTGACTCCGCTTCGAGAATTAACCTATCTGCCAAAGGGAGAGTTAAATCCTCATGGGCTTCCGTCCGGTTCTCGGCGAGCGGGTCAACGTCCAGAAGAAATCAAAGCGCAAATTGAAAACGAAGCTTCTCAGTAATCCTTGATAAGGAGTACCAGCAATGCAACTTAAACCGATAGATCAACAAGTTGTCGCCGTTGTAGGAGCGTCCAGTGGTATCGGGCGAGAGACGGCTATTCAATTTGCGGCACGGGGGGCGAAGCTAGTCGTTTCGGCTCGTAGCGAACTAGGCTTGAATTCTCTAGTTGATGAAATCAGGCAGATGGGGGGGGAGGCGATCGCTATTCCTGCTGACGTCACAAATTTTGAACAGGTAAAGGCGATCGCAGATAAAGCGATCGAGCAATACGGACGACTGGATACCTGGGTGCATTTAGCCGCCATCAATCTCTACGCGACGTTTGAGCAGACAACACCAGAGGAATTTAAGCGCGTCATCGATGTGAACCTAATGGGACAGGTACATGGGGCAATGGCAGCACTCCCCCATCTCAGGCGCGAGGGACGAGGCTCGCTGATTCATGTCTCCTCAGTAGAAGCCAGACGTTCATTCCCATACCACAGCGCTTACGGCGCATCCAAGCATGGGATCGATGGCTTTTTGGAAGCCATGCGGCTTGAGTTGATGCACGAAGGACTATCCAGCATCAATGTCACGAATGTCATGCCAGCCTCCATCAACACGCCTCTATTTAACAAATCCCGCACCAAGATCGGCGTAAAACCCCAAGGGCTGCCGCCGATCTACCAGCCCGATATCGTAGTGGACGCTATCCTCTACGCGGCTTGCCACCCAACCCGTAACATGATCGCTGGAGGGGCAGGGCGAGTGATGGATCTCATTCAGCGCCTCTCACCTCAATTAATGGATACCTTGCTGCTGCAAGCGGGAGCAGGATTTAAGCTACAGGAAACCAGCGAACCGAAGTCCCAAAATGCTCCAGACAATTTATTTGAGCCGATCGCAGGCTTCGATCGCGTTGAGGGAGATTTTAGCAAACAGTCACGGGCGAACAGCTATTCTACCTGGTTGGAAACCCATCCTACGGCAAAGTGGGGTGCAATAGCCTTCGGCATAGCTTCGCTTACGGCAGTTGCAGTACTGGGAGTTGTAGGGTTAGCGGCACTGGCGACATGAGTGTCTAAACTCGCCGCTTCCAATATGCCCACTTCAACAGCTCACAGAGACGGCGAGAACCAGATTTTCGAGTTGCCTCAGATCCAGGGTATGTACTAATGCTTAACCACAAAATTGATTTCGACAACAGGCAAGCCATACATCAAGAAATCATCATCTCTAATACCTTGAGGCTTGGAGCGGTTGCCTGGAGAGGTTACCAGTTGAAACGCCGAGGAGCAGTTGTAGTTTATGGATTAAAGGAGAGGAAAACGTCTTGTAAAGAGACTATTGATGCTGAAATCAGTTATCTCTCTCAAGAGGAACTTACTCAAAGTTATCAGGAAGCCATTGGGTTGTTCGAGTTGCTGGATGAATACAAGCCGGATGACGAGATGATCGTGAGTTTTATTCACACTGAGGACAGCTGGATTGATTCTTACCGACTGACTTTAGAGATGCCACTGCTAAACTGCTTCATCTTACAACAGGAGCAATTGCTTTCAGTGTGACATTTCTAGAAGTAAGAAATTGAATTAATTAAATTTGCGTTCCTAATAATAGCTACTTGGAAACAACATACCATGCATTCCCACTCACCGAATTCCGATCAATCATTTGATAACCAACAGATAATATCCCCTGCTGGCCCCCCTTCGGTGACTCAACAGCTCTCCGAAAACGTCATTTTGACAACAGTAGACGATCTTTATAACTGGGCGCGGCTGTCCAGCTTATGGCCTTTACTGTACGGTACGGCTTGCTGCTTCATTGAATTTGCCGCCATGATCGGTTCGCGTTTCGACTTTGACCGATTTGGCTTGATTCCTCGTGCTAGTCCGCGCCAAGCCGACTTAATCATTTTGGCAGGCACTCTAAACATGAAAATGGCTCAACCAACGCTTCGCCTTTACGAGCAGATGCCAGAACCTAAATACGTCATTGCAATGGGAGCTTGCATGATTACTGGAGGGATGTTCAGTGCTGATTCTTATACGGCTATTCGAGGGGCGGATAAGATTTTGCCAATAGATGTTTACATACCCGGTTGCCCTCCTCGCCCAGAAGCCATCATGGATGCAATTATTAAGTTGCGTAAGAAGATCTCCAATGAATCAATGCAGGAGCGAGGCAGGACTAGTCAAACGCATCGCTACTACAGTACCACCCATAACATGAAGCTGGTTCCCCCCACCGCCGTGACTGGTAAAGACGCAACTTTGCCTTCTCGCCAGCAACCCCCTAAAGAGTTGACAGAAGTAATGGGAATGCATATATTTCCTGCTCTCCAAGCTGATCAAAAACAGGAGGTTAGTAAGGAATAGAAAAGTTGGCATGGCTATTCATTAACTCCAGCCAAACAACAGGGCATATTCCTGTGATGAGAAGTATGGACGGCATTTGATGTCGTCCATCCATATTAACCAGGAGAAAAGATGCCTTTATCTTAGAGCCTCAACCTCATCAATAAAATTACAGATCATCGGTGCAAACTTCTCTGGACAGAACATACTCCATTCGTGGTACTCTCCCTCTAGGACTATTAACCGGGAATTTTTTATTTCTTGTGCCAGCTCTTGACCCAGTTTTAGAGGAATAAAAAGGTCATTTTCTCCCCACAAAACAAGAGTAGGAGATTCGATTTTGGGCAATAGAGGTCTTATGTCTTTTTCTAGGGAAAGCCGAGCTGTTTGGATCACATTTCGAGTATTGAATAAATTGTTATAAAAAGAAGATTGCCACATTTTACTGATAGCCTTCAACTTTATCGACCCTAGTTGTGCTGGCAACTCTGGCAACCTACGCAGCAAGACCTCTGGCAAAGACCCCAAAGGGATACCTGTACTATCTACTAATATAAGGCTGTTAACCATTGATGGCTTTAAAGCTGCTATCGTAGCAGCGATCGCTCCTCCTATAGAATGTCCAATTAGATGAACTTTTTTCAGCTTTAATTTATCCAAAAAAGCGATGATATAATTAGCGTAATCTTCGTAATCCTGAAGAGTTCCAGGGCTAGTTGATTTCCAAAAACCCGGCAAATCGGGTGCTATCACTAGATAGTGCTGAGACAGAGCTTTCAAGCTTTGTAAATAAGTTTCAACTGTTACAGACCACCCAGGCAGAAATAGTATAGGATTCGAGGCTGATACTAGCCCTCCTTCCCAGTAGGAAATTCTACATTTTTCTAAATCAATTTGCTTTTCAAGCATTGAATTAATAAGCTTTTATTGCTTTAGACTTTAGAGGAAATTATTAAATAATAATGGAGTTAATTTATTAGGTACTTTGACCCGCATAAATTACCCATAATAACAAAAATAACTGCAATAGTTTTCTTCCCTGTCTAACTTAGGAATGAGTTTTTGTTAAGTAGTATCGTAATCATCAATATTCGCTGGAGAATTGCTGGTATTCCTGATAACTTGCTGGCTTAACATTGGCTCATTCCCATAGGCAGACGAACAGATAATTCAGCAAAGGTAAATTGTGCAGAGGCGTCATTAGTCTGGACAATGTGTGTAGATGGCAGCGGACACAACTTTGGGTAGATATAGAGGCTGGCTTCAATACGCAAGACCAAACCGATCTGATCCAATTCTTCTTTTTTCTGGACGATAACCTGGAGGTGCTTCCTACTTCAGTAACAGAGGAACGGTAAACAGGGCTACGAGATACCAGCACAAACAAGACAACGGCATCAAGGTTGTCCGGAACTTTGAAATCAAACCTCGGTGTTCGACCAAAACATCCAGACTGAAAAGCTGTTATTGATGAGGAGATTGCTCATTTATGGCAAAGATTGAAACCAGAACAGAGCCAATGGTGCTCAACATGGGTCCCCATCACCCCTCCATGCATGGAGTACTGAGGTTGGTTGTGACGCTGGATGGCGAGGATGTGGTGGATTGTGAACCGATCATCGGCTACCTGCACCGAGGAATGGAGAAAATTGCTGAAAACCGCACCACTGTGATGTTTGTCCCCTATGTTAGTCGTTGGGACTATGCGGAGGGGATGTTCAATGAAGCCGTCACAGTTAATGCACCAGAAAAACTAGCTAATATTCAAGTTCCCAAACGTGCCAGCTACATCCGTGTGATCATGCTGGAGTTAAACCGGATTGCCAATCACTTGCTGTGGTTAGGGCCGTTTATGGCTGACATTGGCGCTCAGACTCCCTTTTTCTATATTTTCCGAGAACGGGAGATGATCTACGACCTATGGGAAGCGGCTTCAGGATACCGCATGGTCAACAACAACTACTTCCGAATCGGTGGGGTTGCTGCTGATTTACCCTACGGCTGGGTGGATAAATGCTCTGACTTTTGTGACTACTTCATGCCCAAAGTGGATGAGTACGAGCGCTTGATTACCGATAACCCCATCTTTCGCCGTCGCACTGAAGGTGTTGGAACCATCAGCCGCGAAGATGCAATTAGTTGGGGGTTATCGGGGCCAATGCTGCGGGGTTCTGGTGTGAACTGGGACTTGCGGAAAGTTGACCACTACGAATGTTATGACGACTTCGATTGGGAGACTTGTTGGGAAACAGGCGGTGATAGCCTTGCTCGGTACTTTGTCCGAATGCGTGAGATGCGCGAGTCGGTTAAGATTATTCGCCAAGCCTTAAAAGGATTGCCCGGTGGCCCTTACGAGAACCTGGAAGCTCGCCGTATGGCAGAAGGCCGTAAATCTCAGTGGTACGACTTCGACTACCAGTTTATCGGGAAGAAAATGGCTCCTACCTTTAAAATCCCCAAAGGCGAACATTATGCCCGTGTAGAGTGTGGCAAAGGCGAGTTAGGTATTTATTTGATTGGGGATGATAACGTCTTCCCTTGGCGCTGGAAAGTTCGCGCACCCGATTTCGTCAACCTGCAAATCTTACCCCAACTCCTAAGGGGTGTAAAAGTTGCTGATATTACGGTGATCGTGGGCAGTATCGACATCATCATGGGTTCGGTCGATCGCTAGT
>CBKWLJ010000556.1:0-5431 GCA_966675205.1 uncultured bacterium | reverse complement strand
TTTGTATGTAATATAGGATACAAAGGTTTAATATCTCCTATACTACTGTCCTGTTGTATGAGTATTGGGGCACACTGCTGTTGGGCAATGCCGAAGGTTAAATGAGGCAGTCATAAACTCGCACTCACGCTCTCATCGCCACTGCTTTTCCTAAGAGCGATCGCTAACGCAGGGTATGGTTTGTCTTCTTACGTTTAGAGCAAGGTAGACCTATAGCAAAAGGCAGAGGGCAGATGGCAAAAGGCAGAAGGTTTTTTACTGGTACGTGGTCGTTTGAATCGTACAAGAAAGTCCGAAGCTTTATGGCGGCAACTATGAAAACATCGCGATTACTATATGACAATCAGCGACTCCAAAACCCGCCTGATCAGCAGGGGTGAGAGCAGCTGAATGTAACGTTCTTCTCTACCCCTTGCAGACAGGCGAAGTTAAAGGTGGCAAGGAAAAGTTGCGATCGCTTTTTCAGGCAAACGAGTAATTGAACTGATCAAAAACTCAAGGAACTGATTTGCTATTGATGATGACGAAGAAGATACTCCTGTGCTATGAGCTTGAGCCTGTCACCTTCTAAAATGAACTTATCAATCGCTTCCTTCAGCTCCAAGTAAGGCTGCCGCGCAGCTTGCTTCTCTCGTGCAATTGCGCGTCGAGTCGCTACCCTCACGCTTCCAGCCCACTTACAATTTCCGAAAATATCCAGACCCCCTGAAAAAATATTATCAGCTTTAGACTGAGAGGCTTGCTGATTAATCTTGCGTAGCGTTGCGTTAACGTCTTTCTTGATTGCTCGAAGTTGCTTTTGAGCGAAGGTAATTTGCTTTATTTGAAGCTTTACAGATTGAGGATTTTCAAATTTCAGAGACATATTCAACGCAATCTGCTGAATTTCTTCGAGGGTACTCATGAGGTCTTTTTGAGGCTACAACTTTATCTAGAGAGAGAAAATATTGAAGAGTTTATGACATTCATTGACATTATAATCATCATCTATCGGTAACCGCACTATTAATGAGTATGGGCAACCCAGCGCCGATATATATGAAGACAGCTTTACTCAAGTATTTCTCCCGTCAATCTCCCTATAGCTCATACTTATAAAACTTAGTATCGACTTTCAGCACAGGAAAATTTTTGGGTAAGTCAGATTTTGAAATTTCCATAAAGCCATTTTTTTCGTAAAATCGATGACCCGCTTTATAGACTTCTGTTGTTCCCAGATAAATTTATCGAATTGATTAACTCTCAGCCCGATCGAGAAGAATCTTGAAAAGCTACTGACCTACCCCAACATAATCTTGGCGGACAAAACATTTATGAAGCGCTACTTGATTATTATCAAGAGCTAATAAAGCCATATTTCTTATGCATGATCTTAATAGAAAATTATCCCTAAATTTCTTTTTGTTTTTGATAATACCAGGAATTTTTAATTAATTTGCTCTTTAATGGGAAGGGAGACATTGAATTTATTTCGCTGAATATTTAGAATAAAATTAATGGATTGCTGCTGGTATTAGGAAAAAAATTGTATAGTTGTCATTCAAGCAGTTGTATTAATGAGGGGTGGAAAATCAACTGAAAACGTTCATGCCACCTAATATATAGCGAAAAAAGGGAATGGGAATAGAATGGGTTCCATCCTCTCCCCCAACTGCCACAATGAAAGAATAGTGAGATTGTCATAGGAGCATCACTGATGGGACTTGAGCGCAAAATGTTCAGGGGAATGTTCGCCCCCGGAGAAGTTGTCCAACTTAGACAACTATGTTTTACTCCTGGGCGAGTGTTTCAGCCAGGAAAATACATAGTGGGTGAATTGCCAGATGTTGCTTTTGAAATGGGCTTAGTAGAGCGAATCCCCCCGGTTAAAGGCAAAAGTGCTGAAATTCAATATACTGACAGTCCCCCAAAGGAACAGGGAACAGAGAACGGGGAATAGGGGAAGAAGGGAAGAAGGATTTTCATTCCGCGAGTTGTGAACTCGCGTTCATGGTGCCTAATCTGAAAATAGGAGTCAGGAGTCAGAAGTCAGGAGTCAGGGATCAGGAGTTAGAATTCTCCGAGTCAGAATTCAGGAGAGGGAATTTTTCATTTTTTCGTTGTGAGCTTGAGCACATGGGCGGCTGTCTAAAAAATAATCTGCCGTTCTCAAAGTTAGTCTCTCCTGAATAAAGAGATTGCACTTCTGATCAGGAGCTAATTTGGGCAAAATCGGGTGCTTTTGCGTCCATTACAACACGCTCTCTAGGGGGTGGCTGGGTAAGGCATAGGCAATTGCTGTTAACTGGCAAGCAAAGACAAGCAAGCTGAGTGCTAACTTTTGAGAACGCCTAATTTGTTCTAGGAGCGAGTTAATTGCATAAAATGCTTTTTGGCAAATATTGAGCGATGTCTATTTTTTCTCTCTTGGTATTTGTTAACGCAGATAGTAAGACCTAATTAAGCGACAAAACTCTCACATCATTTAACAACAATGCTAACCGATCCATACCACTGGATAGAACAAGCCCTCACTACCATTCACAAAGCTGACTGGTATCGCTCGGTGCCAACTCTGCAAAGTCTTCCTGGTGCTATTGTGCAACTAGAAGGGCGCGAGATGATTAACTTTGCTAGCAATAACTATTTAGGATTAGCGGGAGATAAGCGCTTGATTCAAGCTGCTGTTATTGCTACTCAAAAGTTGGGTACGGGTAGCACAGGTTCTCGCTTGCTCAGTGGACATCGGAAACTACACCGGGAATTGGAAAATGCGATCGCAGCCCTGAAACAAACCGAAGATGCTTTAGTATTTAGTTCTGGATATCTCGCGAACTTAGGCACTATTGCGGCTTTAGTCGGCAAGCGTGATTTGATTCTCGCTGACCAGTACAATCATTCCAGCTTAAAAAATGGCGCAATTTTGAGCGGTGCGACAGTGGTGGACTATGCTCACGCTGATGTTGAAGATTTAAACCGTCAGCTAGCCCAACACCGACAGCATTACCGCCGTTGCCTCATTGCTACAGATAGCGTTTTTAGCATGGATGGAGATCTTTGTCCATTACCAGAGATAGTAGAACTTGCTCAAGAATTTAGTTGCATGGTGCTAGTTGATGAAGCCCACGCCACAGGAGTCTTGGGCGTGACAGGCGCAGGGTGTGTAGAATACTTTGGCTGTACCGGACAACCCCTGATTCAAGTTGGGACTCTCAGTAAAGCTTTGGGCAGTTTAGGGGGATATGTTGCTGGTACAGCGACCTTAATTGATTTTCTGCGAAATCGTGCACCGAGTTGGATTTACACCACGGCTTTATCGCCTGCGGATACTGCTGCCGCTTTAGCAGCTATTCACATTGTCCAACAAGAATGCGATCGCCGCGCTCAACTTCATGCCAATGTAGACACTCTCAAGCAACTGATGGCTCAAAAGCTACCCCATCTCAAACTGTTGCCTTCTGAGTCACCCATCCTTTGCATTCAATTGGCTAGTGCAACCGATGCTCTTCAGGTGGGAAACAAGTTGAAAGAAAATGGAATTTTTGCCCCAGCGATTCGCCCCCCTACGGTTCCCACCAGTCGAATTCGCATCTGTGTCATGGCAACTCATGAACTCACTCACCTTCAGAAACTAGTGGATACATTATTTAGCAATTTGTAATGATAAAAACGTAAAGGAGCAAGCCTATCATAGTCAGGCTTACTCCACTTCAAAGAGTATTCTGTTAATGTTTGATCAAATGGCTCAGGCGGGATTTGAACCTGCGACCTTGGGCTTATGAGTCCCCTGCTCTAACCACTGAGCTACTGAGCCAATCGCTTTTTGCACCTTTATAATCTTAACACTTTCACCTCGTAATGGCTACCCCTTTTTTGAAGTTGGGTAAGAAGTTTTTTTGACTTCCTCCCAACTTACCACCAAACAGTGAAGACCTATCCCCTAAGACCGGGAGCGCTTGGGTAAATAGGCGATCGGGTTGACCGCTCCACGTCCAGGTGGATGTACCTCGAAGTGTAAGTGGGGGCCGGTGCTGTAGCCAGTGCTGCCCATTTCCGAAAGCTGTTGACCTTGCTCAACAACTTGCCCGCGACGCACCAAAATTCGGCTGTTGTGGGCATAGAGGGTCACGCTGCCATCGGGATGTTGTACTTCTACCAGATTTCCGTATCCACCGGAATTCCAACCCGCAGTCACAACTACACCAGGAGCGGCTGCAACAATTGGGGTACCTACCGCATTAGCGATATCAATTCCCTTATGCATCCGTCCCCAACGCCGACCATAGCCTGAAGTCAAAACACCCTTCGCTGGCCAAATATAGCCGTTGAATTCAGTTGGGCTATCTGGCAGGTACATATCCGGTGCGGAGAGGGAAGGCAGTTCCGGAGAAACTGTTTGTCCCACTGGTGTCCGCAATGATGGGTTATAGGTACCTGCTGGTGATGAAGCAGAGGCGACTAATCCCTGTGGTGAGGTTAAAACGTTGGTTTCTGGAGCCGGCACTTCAATCGGAATCGAAGATTGCGGCTCTTGTAGCAGTCGTTGATTTCCCCGATCTGCTTGCAAGGTTTCGCTTTGCTGCTTTGGCTTAAATTCCGGGTTAACCCGAATCGGTGTAGACGGCGTCGAAGCGTTATTGGAGTTTGAGGCAACTGGAGTGGTTACAGTTGGCACTGCAATATTGGTCGAATTACTCGATTGACCACTTGCCCTTTGCTGCCGATATTCTTCCCGCAGTCTCAGGATGTCTGCCTTCAACTTCTCAACGTAGAGATTTTGCTGAGAATCAGCAGATTGATTGGGTTTATTGTCTGCTAAGACGGTGGGATTGGGTTTTTCAGCTTCTACAGCGATAGATTCTGGTTGTCTTACCGAAAGCACAGGTTGGGCTTGAGGTTTGAGTCTTGTAGACTCAGCCACCGTATTCTGAGGGAGTGGGGTAGGTACTACAATCGTGGTACCTGTCGTACTGCCTTGCTCTTGCCCTAACACAGAAGGCTTTGACTGAGGATTAATCCTCGGAAGCAAGGCGACAGTCGCATTAGCAGCTCTAGCAGTGGGAGGTTGTGGAATTCTCAGCGGTTGGTTGATGCTCAACAGATTGGGGTTATTCAGCTCATTTACCTGAGCTAACTGTGAGCGAGACACCCCATAGTGACGAGCGATCGCATCTAGTGTATCTCCAGGTTTCACCTTGTAGATGTTCGCTGTAGATTCTGCCCCTATAGGTTCTATGACTACTGGCTGGGGTACTTGAGGGTTGGCTGTCGTTGCCGAATTATTGACTGGAGCTGTCGTTATAGTTGGAATTACTGGCGCTTTCGGGCTTACTATTGGTGAAGCGGCGATTTCTGGAGTAGGCACCGGGATAGCCACAACGGGCTCTTGCTGCTGGGCCGCTTTTGGGCTGATTGTCGGTGAAGCGGCGATTTCTGGAGTAGGCACCGGGAT
>CBKWLJ010000555.1:0-5507 GCA_966675205.1 uncultured bacterium | reverse complement strand
CTTCTGCCTTCCCATACCAGTAATTGAATGCAATGAACAATCTTGCCGTCAAATCCCCCGCGCGTGAAACTGAGTTTTCCCAACTGCAAGCAACGCCGACGCTGAAGTTAATCGTTTTTGGCATGGGTAATCTCAATTTGGCATTACGGATTGAGTCAATTTACAAAGTCGTCGATCGCACACCAGTCTACAGTAGTGGACTTAATCCTGTAGGAGTTGCCCATCTAGGCGATCGCGAAGTAACTGTAGTCGATCTGTATTGGCGATTTTTCAAATCCAGTTCCCATAGAACATGCGATCGAGGTGGTTATCTGATTATTGTGCAAAATACCACTGGCGAACTTTATGGAATTCCAGTTGCTGAGACTCCAACCTTGATGGAAGTGCCAATATCGATGATTCGCGCCCTACCCGAATCCTATCGCCGTGCGGATACGTTGGAGGTTTCTAGCCATGTTGCTGTGATTCCCCAGGAAGGAGTAGCCTTAACGATCTTCTTATTGAATGTCGATCTCTTGATGCCCATCTTCCAAGAACTCACTGCGGCTAAGTGATGCCCAATCACATGGAGGGAAAGGGACACAAGGGAGGAAATACAGACCATTCCGCAAGCCCTTTTCCCTTTAACCTTTCCCCTAGAGCGAAGCAATTTCTTTTCTCTATCCGAAGAATTTGACCAAACTATCCGGAATTAGGAAATAAAGCCCTGAACAATAGATAGATGATGCTTTAAATTAAAATTAAAAGCATCAATAAAAGGTTCTGTTGAAGAATTTTATTTTTATTTATTTGCGATAAAAATTCGATTTAGTTTTGGTGGAAAACAACTAAATTATTATATTTTTCTTATTAAAGATAAAGATTTTTAACAATTTTGAATAAATATGCGAAAAATTAAATAGTTTCCTTTGAATAAACTTAGTTTATTAGGAAATATTAGCTTGATTTTATGTGTGCCTTTTATCAGCCCTAACAACTAGGTTCAGCCTGATGGTACTGTAGAGCCATCTTAAATGAATTGAAACAAATTTATTAGTGAGCCTGTGTCTTTTAGGTTTGCTTTTCTTCCGAATCATCTAGGACTGTCATACTACAGAATTCCTGTCATCTTCACACAGTTTGAGTGATTATCGTAATAGGACAAGAGCATGAAACTTAAAAGCAAATTCGTTTCCGGTTTTTTGGCAGTTGCTTCGTTAGTGGCGATATTAGGTATTATCAACATTAAAACTAAAGGTAGTGTTAACAAAAACTTTAATCAAATTACCGAAAAAACAACTCCTGAAATTATTGCATTCAATCAAATCAAAGTCGCTTCATTGAGGATGATGACCGAAGCGTCTAGTTTTGCTTTAATTCAAGCGGAATCTCAGCAGGAAACAACGAATTCTCGCTTGGCAGAAAAAAATAAAGAAGAAGAACAAGAAGAGGCAGAAGAATTTGAAGAAGCTAAGGAAGAATTAGAACAATGGTTAGCAAAAATTAAAGAACTAGCTGATACGCCAGAAAAGCAAGAAATTTATGAAAAACTAAATGAAGGCAAGGTAAAACTCGATCAAATTGGCAAATCACTGATTGAATTGAAGCAAAAAGGAGCTAGAGGTAACGCAGTACTGGACAAACGAGAGGAGTTCGAGGAAACAGAAGAAGAATTTCTTAAGGTCATCGATCAAGCTATACAAACTAACTTAGATACGCTTGTTCTTGAAAATAAAGCAGCGAATGCTAGCGTTACCTCTTCGATCATCATTAACTTAATAGCCGTATTTGCTGTGATGGCAATATCAGTAAGTTTGGGACTGATATTAGCCGAAAAAATTACTAAGCCGATTATAAAGCTCAAAGATGCAGCCGCTAAAATTGGGCAAGGAAATTTTGACGCCAGAGTAGAGATAGACACTCAGGACGAGCTGAGTATCTTAGCTGGTGCTTTTAATCAGATGGTGGGACAGTTGCAAGAAACAACAGTTTCTAAATCCTATCTGGATAATATCATCAGTTCTCTGAGTGATGCTCTGATCGTGATTAATCATGAACGTAATATCCAAAGCTGTAATGAAGCGGCTTTAAACCTTTCAGGATATGAATCCGCTGACCTAATAGATCGACCTGTTGGTGCATTTCTGAACCAAGATAATTTTCCCGATTTCCCGTTTCAGGGTAGGAGAGAAACCACCTTTTTTGCGAAGAATGGCACTCATATTCCCGTGTCTGTTGCTGCATCAGTGATGCAAAATACAGCAGGAAAAAATGAGGGTATCGTTTGTTTGGTACAAGACATATCAGCTCGCAAACAAGCAGAGGCGGCGCTACGTAGACAAGCCTTGATGTTTGAAACGATTTATGACGGTGTCATCCTTACAGATGTAGATGGTCGCATTATTGACTGGAACCCAGCCGCTGAGAGGATATTCGGCTATTACAAAAATGAAGTTTGGGGTCAAACTGCCGGAATTATCTACCACCCAAGCGTGGCAGCAGAACTGATACACGAGATGCTCAGCAGCTTGTTCCAAGAAGGGCGCTGGGTGAGGGAAGTTGAATTTATTCGCAAAGATGGGACACAAGGCGTTTGTGAAACCGTTGTTGTACCGCTATGGGATGAACAAGGTCAAATAATAGCATCGATGGGCGTTTACCGTGATATTACCGATCGCAAACAATACGAAAATCAATTAGTCGAAGCACGGGAAGCTGCTCTAGAAGCCGCACGGGCTAAAGCTCAATTCTTAGCGAACATGAGTCATGAAATCCGTACCCCGATGAATGGGGTGTTGGGGATGAGTGAACTGTTGTTAACCACTGAACTCAATGCTCGACAACTGGACTTTGTGCGTACTCTGCAAGTGAGTGGAGAGCATTTGTTGGGGGTGATTAATGATGTACTCGACTTCTCCAAACTCGAAGCCGGAGAAATGCGGCTAGATAACAATGATTTTGACTTAAATCGCTGCCTGGAAGAAGTCTTAGATTTATGTAATCCCCAAGCGAGTGTCAAAGATTTGGAATTGGGTCTTTTAATTGATACAGAAGTACCGCGACAACTCCTCGGAGATGCAGGCCGTCTGCGGCAGGTTCTCGCTAATTTAGTGGGCAATGCAATTAAATTTACCGAGGAAGGGGAAATTGCAATCCACGTATCGGTTTGCAGTCAATCTGAGGAGGAACAACAGGCTCACTTGCGATTTGCGGTTAAAGATACAGGCATTGGAATTGATTTAGAAGGACAAAAAAAGCTGTTCAAATCCTTCTCACAAGTTGATACCTCCACCACTCGCAAGTATGGTGGCACGGGTTTGGGCTTGGCGATTTGCAAGCAACTTGTGGAAATGATGGGAGGCGAAATTGGTGTAGAGAGTGAATTTGGAGTTGGCTCTACCTTCTGGTTTACGGCGAAATTTGCCAAGGTAAAAGTTGAACCTGCAAAACAAATTAGCGATCGCATTTCTTCTCAAGGTTACATTTCTCCAGAAGCACTCGTCGGCAAGAGAGTCTTAGTCGTCGATGACCGCCCTATTAACCGCCAAATTGTACAGCATCAATTAACCGCTAAGGGAATGCAAGTTGATGAAGCGCCCAATGGTTTTGCTGCCCTCAACATCTTGCAAGCAGCGACAGATGAAGGAAAGCCCTACGATGTCGTTTTAATCGACATGAAAATGCCCAAAATTGATGGGTCAACTTTAGGGCGATTGATTCTCGCAGAACCAGATTGGGCGCATCCGAAGCTAGTGATGATGACCTCTATGCACGCCGGGGATTCTGCTCAACCCCTACTCAAAAGTGGGTTTGCAGATTATTTAGTGAAGCCGGTTAAAGAATCCCAATTGTTGCAATCTCTGCTCAAAGTTCTCGCTCCCGAACAGGTACCTTTTATTGTCAGCGAGTTAAAGGAAGCAACCTCGACTTCTGAACAAGGACAACAGAAAACCCTGAAAATTTTGATCGTAGAAGATACTCCGATTAACCTAAAATTAGTGCAGCATCAGATACGACTGCTCGGTCACCAGTGGGATGCTGTAGAGAATGGTTTAGTCGCCCTAGAGAAATTAGCAGAGCGCCACTATGATATCGTCCTCATGGATTGTCAGATGCCTGTAATGGACGGCTACGAAGCAACTAAAGCATTGCGGAAACGGGAAGGAACAGACCGTCATACGGTAATCATAGGCATGACAGCTTATGCGATGCAAGGCGATCGCGAAAAATGTCTAGCTGTGGGTATGGATGACTACCTCAGCAAACCCGTCATGGTGAAAGACTTGAAAGAAACACTGTTGCGATGGTCATCCGAGATTATGGAACATCCAACAACAGAAAGTAGCCGATCTCAGGACGAAGCAAGTATAGATACGCCAGTCCTCATCCTCAATTGGGACGCAGATTTAGTCGATTGGTCTCGCCTAGAAGAAATCGCTGGAGGAGACCCTTCCTTTCAACTAGAAATGGTGCAAGAATTTGTAAAGAATGCAGGAATCTTCCTAGCTGAAGCCAAGCTAGCCCTAGCCGAAAAAGATTGCGTTACCCTTGCCAACAAAGCTCACCAAATTAAAGGGGGTAGTGCCTCAGTCGCCGTGCAATCGATGTCAGAGATAGCATCTAAACTCCATCATCAGGCTCAAGCTAATGATTTAGAGGGGGCTGAGCAGTTAATCGCCCAGTTAGAGAAATTTCTAGAGCAGCTAAAAGTCCATAAAAACATAGGTTAGCGAAATTAGCTTGCAGGAATTACGGCAGTTCTCAATTACTTAACTGAAATTACACCCTATTTGTAGGGCACGGCAAGGCCGTGCCCCTACTGTAATTGAAAATTTATAACCTTCAAACTTTCAAACCTTCAACCTTAAAACCCTCAACCTTCAACTCGCGCAGCGAAAACCCGCCAAAATCTGACGAATACCCGGATAATACCAGTTGCGAAAACTACAGCGAATTGCCCAAGGACGGGTTGCCCAACTCCCTCCTTTAAGCACTCGATGCTGTCCGTCAAAATAGGTTTGAGAATAGCCTCGGTACGGGTAAGGAACAAATTTCTCGTAGGCATCAAACCAACTTGCTGTCCATTCCCAGACATTGCCGAGCATATCGTAACACCCATAGGCACTTTGCCCCATTGGGAAAGCATTCACTGGCGTGGTTTGCCCAACGGTATTGTCGAGATTTCCGAAGTGAGGGTTGAATGTTTCGTATCCCCAAGGGTAAGGACGCTGTTGTTCGGCTGCCGCATCCCAACTTGCCGCTTTTTCCCATTCCGCTTCCGTCGGTAGTCGCTTTCCGACAAATCGAGCATAGGCGTCTGCTTCGTACCAGCTTACTCCGCAAACAGGGTGATTATCCCAGGTTTTTGCTTCTGACCAATAAAGGGGCTCTTTGACTGGATTTTCTTGCAACCATTTCCACCCGTCTACCGACCACCAATGCTCGTTTTGATAACCTCCTGCTTCCATGAATGCTCGATACTGACCACAAGTAACGGGGTAACGGTCTATCGAGTAGGTATCAAGGTA
>CBKWLJ010000554.1:0-5513 GCA_966675205.1 uncultured bacterium | reverse complement strand
GATACTTTCCAACCCTGCCTGGATAATGGAGTGTTCGGCATACACCATTACTGAGGGCATACCGATTACACGACTGGAGAGATTGCAGGAGCAACGTTAGAGCTACCGCGCAAAACTACAGTACAGTGAGAGCGCTTTCCTCTTCGTAGAAACTCAAGCGGCAGCGATTCATTTGCTTCGGTATGCTCTAGAACGCTAACCAAATCGTCAAGTGTGTTGAATGCTTGACCGCAAACCCCAATCAGCACATCCCCAAGCATTAAATTAGCCGATTTAGCGGGACTATCAGAAGCCACCTCTAAAACTAACAGACCCAAGCGGCGCTGGTTTGCCAACAAAACTTGCACAGGTCGTAGAGTCACCCCCAGATAAGGGCGACTGCCGTCTTTGAGGAAACGCTCAACCTCATTGCTAGGTATCGCCAAAGCTAATCCACCTGCAATCATTGTATTAATGCCGATGACTTGACCTCGTGCATTAGCAAGAGGGCCACCTGAATTCCCTGGCGCTAACCGTACATCAGCCATAACCCACTTTTGGCGGACGGGTGCCTCGGTTGAGCCAACCTCATGGATAATTCCAGTTGTTAAAGCACCAAAAACCCCTTGAGGATTACCTAATGCCAGCACCAATTCACCAACCCGTAAGGCATCCGAGTCGCCAATTGTCACAGTAGGCAAATTAGTTGCATTAACCTGAAGTGCGGCTAAATCGCGCTTTGGGTCAATGGCTGTACGCACAGCATCGAGTATCCGTCCATCCGAGAGTTCGACGATAACGCGCTCATCTTGTGCAACATGAGCATTGGTGATGATTAAGCCATTCGAGTTCCAGATTACACCCGATCCAGTACTCATGCGACGGCTGCGGACTTGTACCGTACAACGCTGCAACTCCAGCGCAACTGCCGCTAATTCAGATGAGATTTGTGTTGAAGTGTCTATTGTAATCTGTGGAGCGATCGCCATTTCCATCCTCCTTTCAAGCTCGTTCGCCAGGAACAATCGCGACTTCAACCAGTACGCCACCTCGAACAATCTGCGCCTTAAGAATTTGACCCACGCTTTGTGGCCCTAACATCGCCTGCACTTCACCCGTATCCTTCACAGGAGTGCCATCAATCGCTACCAGCACATCGCCAATTAACACACCCGCTTTATCCGCCGGTCCATTCGGTTCAATGTTGACCACAATCACCCCACCGACAGACCCTAAATTCAGGCTACTCTTTAGGGTATCGGGTAAGCGTACTGGCTGCATTCCCACACCCAGATAGCCTCGCCCAATGTGTCCTTTAGCAAGCAATTGGTCAACGACACGGTTCACAGTAGTTGCTGGAATGGCTAAAACTGTACGACGTGGGCCTGACACGGTAATGCCCAAAACACGACCTGTTGCATCAACTAAAGGACCGCCTTCTATATTGGGGTAAAGGGTTAAATCGAGACGCACGAACTGGTCAATCACTCCCCCGTAGCTGCTGCGCCAAGAACCCCCCAAGGCACTCACCGTACCCATACTGGCATTCAAACTACCTTCGTCAGAACGTCCTACTGCTAATACCAAATGACCCACTTTCAGCGAGGTCGCATCTCCAATTTGAGCGACGGGTAATTCGACATCAGAGAGTTTGAGGATGGCAACATCAGTACTAGGGTCACGACCTACCAAGGTTGCTGCTACAGTACGACCATCTGAGAGCGTTACACTAATATCCTCAGAACGTCTGACTGTCTCTTCTGCGGTGACGACTAAACCAGGACGCCAGTGGATACCGCTTGAGGAGATGCGCTTACGCGCTTTGACCGCAACGACACAGCGGCCTGCCTGCTCGACAGCGTCGGCTATATTGTTGGAGAGAGCCAGTAGTGCACTGGAGTTCTCTAAAGATGAAGTCATTCCCTTTCCTCCACGAATTGATTATTAGCATGGGAGCAACTGTCCCGTCTGCTGCTATCGTGCCGTCAAGTGGAGACAGGCGACATCGGAAGAATGGGGAGAAGGAAGCCTAGAAAAATGGCTAGGTGATGTTATTAGTCATTAGTTGAACTTCAATTGCATATATTAGTGAAATTGTCAATAATATCAAAACTCTTAATCCTTGCAAGTCTTGTCAAACAAGGAATTCAAGATTGTTAAAAAAAATGTGACTCATGCCGAGTGAGGAATTTCAGCTAAGAGCTGTGATAGGCTATCTGCGATGAGGAGTGCTGGAGGTATTGAGTAATGGCGAAAGTGCGGGTAGGGTTACTGTTCGGCGGTTGTTCGGGGGAGCATGAAGTCTCGATTAGTTCGGCACGAGCGATCGCAAAAGCCCTAAGTTCTGACCAGAATGCTGACAAGTACCAACTCCTGCCAGTTTACATCCAAAAGGATGGCTTCTGGCAGTCTGGAGAGGTTGCTCAGCACGTCCTTGAATCTGGGAAGGCGTTGCAGTTAACGGGTAAAGACGAGGCGTATCTTCCGTCTTCAACCCCTGAATCTGAATTAACCTCAGAAAACACAGACATTCTACCGTCTGCCTCTGGTTTTTCTAAATTGAGTTTGGTCAGTCAAAATACGAGTTGGTCGGAGATTGACGTTTGGTTCCCCATCATTCACGGGCCCAATGGGGAAGATGGTACTATCCAAGGCTTACTCAAGTTAATGCAAGTTCCCTTTGTGGGTTCTGGTGTCCTGGGTTCAGCCTTGGGAATGGATAAAATTGCCATGAAAATGGCGTTTTCTCAGGCGGGATTGCCGCAAGTAAAATACATGGCCATCAACCGTTCCCAGATTTGGTCAAATCCTTGCGTGTTCCCCAAACTTTGCGACCAAATTGAAGCAACCTTGGGTTATCCCTGCTTTGTGAAACCCGCTAATTTGGGTTCATCAGTCGGAATTGCGAAAGTGCGATCGCGCCAGGAATTAGAGGTAGCCTTAGATAGTGCGGCTAGCTACGACCGACGCCTAATTGTAGAAGCTGGTGTTGCCGCGCGAGAAGTAGAATGTGCCGTTTTAGGCAACGATAACCCCAAGGCGTCAGTGGTTGGAGAAATTACTTATAAAAGTGATTTCTATGACTACGAAACTAAATACACTGAGGGTCAAGCTGACTTGCTCATCCCAGCAGCTATACCCGATGATGTTGCCACCCAGGTTCAAGAAATGGCACTTCAAGCCTTTGCCGCTGTTGATGCAGCTGGGTTAGCACGGGTGGACTTCTTCTACGTTGAAGAAACAGGAGAAGTTTTAATTAACGAAATCAATACCCTACCCGGTTTTACAGCAACCAGTATGTACCCCCAACTGTGGGCGGCAACGGGTATTTCTTTCCCAGAATTGGTGAATCAGTTGATTGAGCTAGCCCTAGAACGGCACAATTCCTAAAGCTTTTGATATCCAATCTTAAATCAACACACAAAGGGTAAGGGCACAGCATTGCTGTGCCCCTACGATATAAAACAGATAAAGATTGGTGGCATAGGGGTTCAGGACTTACGCATGGATACCATATATAGTAGGAGCGATTCATGAATCGCCCCTACGAATGGCGGTTTAACAGTAAATTTGCGTAAGTCCTGGGTTGTTAAATTGAACTTGATATGGTATAGATTTAAGCTGAGTCTGCAAAAATAAACAGGCTCTAGAGCATTAATCCCATGAAACTTTCCCAGTCGTGTAAAGTATTGGGCTGTTAGTAACTTTCTGGTCTAATCTGTGGAATGGTAATCCGTTAAAAAATTCGAGGAGAGAAACTTGGAACGGACATTTCTCATGATTAAGCCCGATGGCGTACAGCGCAACCTTGTGGGTGAAATCATTCGGCGTTTTGAGACAAAAGGCTTTACCCTAGTTGGGCTAAAGCTGATGAATGTCAGCAAGGAACTTGCAGAACAGCACTACGCCGTTCACAAAGAAAGACCTTTTTTCCCTGGACTTGTTGAGTTCATTACGTCTGGCCCTGTGGTAGCCATGGTTTGGGAAGGGGATGGCGTCATTGCTTCAGCCAGAAAGATCATTGGTGCCACCAACCCCCTGAATGCTGAACCGGGTACCATTCGCGGTGATTATGGCGTAACCGTAGGACGCAACCTAATCCATGGTTCGGATGCTCCAGAAACAGCGCAGTCCGAGGTTAGCCTTTGGTTTAAGGAAGAGGAATTGGCGAACTGGCAACCTACCTTAACGCCTTGGCTGTATGAATAAGGTAAAAGGGGTCGCTTCGCTCTAGGGAAAAGGTTAAAGGGAAAAGGTTAAAGGGATGGACGAAATTGTAACTTCTCCTCCTTTCCTCTTTAGGGAAAAGGTTAAAGGGAAAACGATAAACAATATCCCCATCCTTTCCCCTTTCCCCCTTCGCCTTTCAGGAGCTCAAAAGGATTGATTTACCAAATAATTCGTAATGCGTGAAGCAAGTAATGGACTTCGTCCCGCTGCGAAGAGCGTAGCTTGCTCGCCGCGAGAGCGAGTACTACGAATTTTTAACGCATCTCTCCGACTTCTTCAGCTTCTTTGAACTCTTTGCCTGTTGGTAACTCGACTGCCTGATCGTCTGGCGACGACTTAACTTCAGTGCGCTTAGAAAATCCCCAAATGAAGACAAGGGCAATTGCAGCTACCATCAACCATTCAGGCGGTACGAGTTCTGGTTTAATTGCTCTCACCAAGAGTCGCAACCCGACAAAGCCTACGGTAATGTAGCCAGCATCCTCTAGATGGACATATTCTTTTAGCCAGCGGATGAATAACCCAGCCATAAATCGCAGGGTAATCACCCCAATCGTGCCACCTGCAAGGACGAGCCAAGTTTGGTCAGAGATAGCAATGGCCGTGGTGACGCTATCCAAGGAAAAAGCCAAATCGGTTACGGCAATAATCGGAATGGCTTGCAACAGGGAAGTAAACCGAGGCCCATGATGCTGGTGTTCTTCATCTTCCTCTGATGTAAAGTGTTCAAAGACCAACCACAACAAATAAGCAGCTCCAAGTAGCTCAAACTGCCAGAACTTGATTACCCAGGTAGCCGTAAGAATCAGGGTAATTCGCAGGACGTAGGCAGCGGCTAGTCCGAAATTGAGTGCACGACGCTGAAGTCTGCTATCTTCTAAACCAGCCGCGATCGCAGCCAAGGCGATCGCATTATCCGCCGATAGTACAGCCTCTAGTGCCACTAAAATCAGTAGCACCAGTGGAGCTTCAATTCCGATATCGAAAGGAGAGTTAAAAACTTGGTCTAGCATTAAACATTATTGAAAACGGAGATTTACCAACCCTGACTAGCGGGCGCAAGCGGCTTTATTGCGCCGCGATCATGTCTTCCTTAACCAAGCTTAACCTCTTGTTGGTCGTTTCTGCTGAGTAGTGAAGAATCAATCGGCAAGACGGAGTAATCAGTCATCTTTCTCCAGTCTCTTGGCGGAGGGACTAGTTTTTTAACTCTCTAGCAAGGCTTTTGGGTGCGATCGCTAGATTAAATATATTGCATTGTGTAACAAGATATTTCGTTAGGAGTCAATTTGGCGCTAATTATT
>CBKWLJ010000553.1:0-5523 GCA_966675205.1 uncultured bacterium | reverse complement strand
AACCTTTTTTCCCTTCTGCCTTCTGCCTCCTTACTTCTGCCTTCTTGCACTAGTGCTTGCCTAGATGTGGAACATTATCCGCATTGTTCGATCGCACCTAACGCCTTGAGCGCTGACTTTTGAGCTTCTGTGATACCAACGACCCCAGTAATATTCATCCCCTCATAAGGTCTTTCATTCTTGAGGATTTTCAGGCACTCACCCGTCTCGATATCCCAAAATCGTATAGTCTGGTCGTCACTTGCACTGGCAAGAACTTGACCTATGCTACGAGAAAACATCTCGCCCTTCGTAAAGGTAACAGCAAGCACCCATCGTGTATGTCCTTGCAACACTCTCAGGCACCGACCCTCACGCACATCCCATATCCTCACCGTAGCGTCTAAACTACTGCTAGCGAGAATGCGACCATCTAGGCTGTAGGCAAGATAAACCACCCAACTCTCGTGACCTTGCAAAATGCCCAAACATTCACCACTATGGACATCCCACAACCGGATGGTTTGGTCAAGGCTGCCAGTCGCTAGAATTTGACCATCAGGACTAAACACGACAGGCCAGACCCAATCACTATGTCCCTGTAAGACTTTCAGGCATTCTCCAGTCTTAACGTTCCAAAGTCTCGCCCTATAGTTGGCACCACCGCTACTGGCTAGAATTTGCCCATCCGGGCTGTAGTCTACAGAAAATGCGATACACTTAGGAGCCTGTAGGACTTTCAACGTTTCTCCAGTCTTAACATCCCACAGCCTCACCGTTTGATCCATACTCCCGCTGGCTAATGTCTGACCATCCGGACTGAATTTAACAGACATAATCCAATTGGTATGACCCTTCAATGTTCTGAGGCAGCTACCATCGGAGATATTCCACAGTTTAACCGTTCGATCTGAACCCCCACTGGCTAAGGTTTGACCATCTGGGCTATAGGTAATGGAGCGAATCATGTCCGTGTGGCCCCTAAAAATTTTCAGGCATTTCCCTTCAGACACATCCCAAACTTTAATCAGTTGGTCTGGACTTCCACTAAAAAGCGCTCCATCAGGACTAAATGCGATCGACCATACCCCACTAGCAAATCCTTGAAAGGTTTTGAGACAGCGACCATCGGAGACATTCCATAGTTTTAACGTTTGGTCGGCATGAGAACCGATGAGAATTTCGCCATCGGGGGTGAAAACCATAGACCGAATTCTACTCTTGAACTGTAAAGTTCTCAAATACTGACCTGTGCTGATATCCCATAATGTTGCTGTTTGGTTGATATTGCTAATTGCTAAAGTTTTTTTGTCAGAACTCAACGCAACAGCACACCACCAGATCCAATCCCCTTGTCCTCCGGGTAATGTTTTGAGACATTGACCTGTCTCACTACTCCAGACTTTAATCGTTTGGTCTTCGCTGGCACTGATCAGGGTTTGACTGTCAGCACTGAATGTGACAAATCCGATCGCATCTTGGTGTCCCTCAAAAGTTTTCAGACATTGACCGGTCTGGATATTCCACAGTTTAATCGTGCGATCGACACCGCTACTCGCTAACCTTTGACCATCCGGGCTGAAAGCAACGTAGCCAACCCAACTCGTATGTCCTCGAAACGTTTGACGGCATTCACCCGTATTGATATCCCACAGTTTTACAGTTGCATCTTCACTAGAAGTCGCAAGCAGGCGCGTATTGCCATACGCCGGTATCGGAGGACTGAATGTGACAAACAAGATCCAACCCGTATGTCCCTCCAATGTTTGGCGACACTGTCCTGTACTGACATCCCATACTTTTATGGTTCCGTCCTCACTGCCACTAAAAAGAATTTTGCCATCGGGGCTAAAGGTCATCGAGCGAACCCAACCGATATGCCCGTCCCAGGTTAATATGTGCTGTCCGTCTGCAACTCGCGACAGGCGCATCCTGCCGTAACTATCCGTTGTTGCTAAAAGTTCCCCATCTGGGCTGACTGCCATTGCGAAAATATAGCCTAAGTTTTCAGTAAACGTAGACTTGGCTAAATGGGAACCCGAGAAATTAACGTCATGCAAATTCACGCCTTGTAAGTCAGCTTGCCAAACGGTCAAATTTGAAAAATCATGGCTGCTTAAATCTCGCTTCAAGTAGCGCAGGCAATTAATTGTATTTCCTGCAACATAACCCGTTTCAATGGGTAATTTACCTCTTAAGGATGAGGTAATTTCCATCAGATGATTTTCCAGATGTTCGGGAGTACCAAAGACTTGTAATAATTGTTCGGCAATGGGATTAAGAATGAAGTGAATTTGAATTTCTTTGATATAATCTTTTGCGTGAGATTTGATCAAAGCATGATTTTTGAAAAGAAAAATGCTCCTCGTTTCTACTTCCTGACAAACGGCTTTAACTAAGCGGTTCGTGACATATTCCATCAGAACAGGCTGTAAGGTAAACGACGCTGCTCCTTTCTCAATAAGTGACTTCCGCTCTAGAGATTCCAAGATTTCTAGGAGTTGAGCAGGCATGATGGGCGATACTAAGTCACTTTTGAGTTCTGCGATCGCAACAGGTTCCCGATTAATCGCTAACCAGTACATGATTTCAGCTTCTAAGGGGGATAGCTGGCTCCATTGCTGGTCGAGGAGATTTTGAATATCGCCAAAAACAACTGCACCTTGCGAGAGAAAATTAGAAATATCACTGCCAAATAAATCCCGAATCGTTGTAGCAACAATTTTTAAAGCCAGGGGATTACCTGCATAGGAATGAATTAAGGCTTGCCAATCTGCTTCTGCCCCTGAGAATTTGCCTTTTCCTTGAAAAATTTCTCGTCCTTCTGAAGTTGCTAAACCGGGTAGTTGCAATGAGCGAACCGGAAAGGTTTCGCCTTCTAGCAGTGCAACTTCTTTGGGCTTTTCTCGACTCGTGAGTATCAAACAGCTTTGATGGCGCGATTCTCCAATCCGCTTGAAGAGTTGTCCATACTCCTGGTATCCCTCACAGGTTTTTTGTCCTGTAGGACTACAAAGAATCGTCTCTGCATTATCGAAGATGATCAGGCAGCGATGTTTCTTGAGATAATCAAGCGATCGCGAAATTAAGGCGTTGATATCGTCGGGTAAGTCGGGTTCCTGCTGGTTGGAGAGGAATTCAATCAAGTCAGCGAGAAGGGATTCAAGAGAAGGGGCGTTGTGGAGCGATCGCCAAATCACATACTCAAATTTATCCTGAATCTGCTCAGCTAACTTTACCGATAAAGCCGTTTTCCCAATCCCGCCAATTCCCAGCAGTGCCACTAAGCGACAGTGTTGTTGAATAATCCACCGTTCTAAAGTCGCTAACTCGGTAGCACGTCCATAGAACACAGAAACATCGATCGCTTCACCCCAATCTTGACGACAAGCTGAATCAATCTTGGTTGACCTCTCCCCCAACCCCTCTCCTTGCAGGAGAGGGGAGTAATTCTCCCCCCTTCCCTTGAAGGGAAGGGGGGTTGGGGGGGTTAGGTCTGGCGTGTCTGCTACTTTAGTGCAAGTGTTATTGGGTGAATGTGATTGCGCTACCTGTACACTACGCGATCGCCACCGCCTGAGAACAGCACGAAAGTTATTTTTACTCACTCTCTCCCCTAGCGCATCAGAGAGCATCTTCCATAACTGAAAGCCTACATACTTGACGTAACCATCATCGTAACCAGAGCTTGCAGCAATTTCTGGATAAGTCTTTTGCTCCCAAGATTGACGCACAATCAGCTCTTGGAGGTCATTTAACGACCCTTTGCCGAGAATCATTTCTAGAGCTGCCAGGGCTTCTTCAAGCGTCATTTTTATGAAGACGTTGATGATTTTTGTTAACTTTACTAACTTTTGATGACTAAATCAAGTTATCTCAAACTCATACAGCTAGTCCTGAACTCTTTGGATGGTAAAGATTTTCACATCGGTTGGCAGTATAAATACTTACGGTAATGCTCAATTGATAGGGTATTGCTTCTATGAGAACGGTATAACGATAAATATCTTGTAATTCTTAACAACTAACTTTAAGTCCTAACTTTCACTAACTTTTAGTAACTGACAAGCTTAATGAATCTTTATTACTCTCTAATCAAGGTGGTTCACTAAACAAAAACAACCACCGATTTGCAAACATTCTTGCAATGAAATCATTGAAATTATGACTACAACTTTACAAAGACGCGAAAGTGCTTCTTGGTGGGAACGGTTCTGCGATTGGACAACTAGCACCGAAAACCGCCTGTATATTGGCTGGTTTGGCGTGCTGATGATTCCCACCCTGCTTACTGCTACTACCTGCTTCATCATCGCCTTCATCGCTGCCCCCCCAGTGGATATTGATGGTATCCGCGAACCTGTTGCAGGTTCCTTGTTATATGGCAACAACATCATCTCCGGTGCAGTTGTGCCTTCAAGTAATGCAATTGGTCTGCACTTCTATCCCATCTGGGAAGCTGCCTCCCTTGATGAATGGCTTTACAACGGTGGCCCTTACCAGCTCATTATTTTCCACTTCCTCATTGGTGTCTTCTGCTACCTGGGACGTGAGTGGGAATTGAGCTACCGACTGGGGATGCGTCCTTGGATTTGTGTTGCCTTCAGTGCTCCCGTTGCAGCGGCTACTGCTGTATTCCTCATCTATCCCATCGGGCAAGGAAGCTTTTCTGATGGTATGCCTCTTGGCATCTCTGGAACGTTCAACTTTATGTTCGTGTTCCAAGCTGAACATAATATCCTGATGCATCCCTTCCATATGCTGGGTGTAGCGGGTGTATTTGGTGGCGCACTATTCAGTGCCATGCATGGTTCACTTGTAACGTCTTCACTAGTGCGTGAAACGACGGAAACCGAATCTCAAAACTACGGTTACAAGTTTGGACAGGAAGAAGAAACCTACAACATTGTTGCTGCTCACGGTTACTTCGGTCGCTTGGTTGGACGTACTAACGAGATTATTTTAGGAACCGCTGCCAACAGTCGTACCCTGCACTTTTTCCTTGCAGCTTGGCCCGTTGTCGGGATTTGGTTCACGGCCTTGGGCATTAGCACAATGGCGTTCAACCTCAACGGCTTCAACTTCAATCAGTCCGTGCTGGATTCTCAGGGACGGGTGATTAGCACTTGGGCAGACGTTCTCAACCGCGCCAACTTAGGGTTTGAAGTGATGCATGAACGCAATGCTCACAACTTCCCCCTCGATTTAGCTACTGGTGAAGCTGTACCTGTTGCTCTCAGTGCTCCTACCCTTCACAGCTAAGGCAGTTTTAATCAAGGCTTCAGTTGTAGGGTTCATTTAAGTTGCTGTAATGTGGTTGTCATGTAACTTGACCTACAACTGACTGTGGTACTCCATCAAGGAGTACCATTTTTTGTGTTCAATTTCTCCAGCCGTTCTTGCTAAATTAATCTCACAAAGAACTGAATAATTCATAATTTATAATTCATAATTTCTCCTTGTTTCCAGCCAATCAAAAATTAAATCTAACTGTTCTAAAGTAATCAACCCGTACTGCCAAAGAATCATCGGTAAATGATTAGA
>CBKWLJ010000552.1:0-5530 GCA_966675205.1 uncultured bacterium | reverse complement strand
ATGCGGCTCTTCCAAATCCAACCTGACACCGGAGAACTAATCTCTATCCAACCGTCTTTTTGTTTTCCAGTAACTGTTATCTTAGTTCCTGCTTTAAGAACGTCTCCAAGCCTCTTCCTAGACTCAGATCGTAAATTGGAGGCTCTAATAACAACAAAACAACTATCTTTTACTTCAGGATTAGACCCATTAGGTTCGGACTGATCAGGAGTAGATTTAGACTGATTGGGTTGGGGGGTTTCAGCTTGAGGCTTATCCGGTTTAGATGTATCGAGTTGAGTCAGAATGGGAGTAGGCTCAGCAGGTTTGGGCGTTTCAGCTATTATTTCGGGTTGATTTTGTTTTCTATCAGTTTGACTTTGTGCTGTGTTCGATGGATTTTGTGCGATCGCAGAAGCAGAAGGTGAAGGGGGTTTGCGAATTGCAGCAAGGGTAAAAGCGATAGCAACAGTAGCAGTACCTGCTCCAATGAGCAATGGAGCTTTAGGGGCAAATTTCTTCACGGTAGCCAGTAGTGGCTGCCATCCCACAGGCGAACTGGAGGGCTGATTAGGAGCAATTGTTACCGTGCGATCGGGTAGAGCGTTTTGCTGATGAGTCGAGAGATAAGATTGGGCGAGTCCTTGGAGCGATCGCACAGCGTTGTTAGCAGACTCATAACCATTTTTAAAATAAGAACGTCCCTTTTGGCCCAACGCCATCGCCCAATCCTTTGCCGTGCTGGGATTAATAAGGGAGTCGAGGGATTGCAGGGCTTCAGTTGCTGACTGGTAGCGGTGTTTGAAGTAGTGGCGTACCATCTTATCTAAGATGAAGGCTAAATTATCACTGACTTGAGCCTGATTGCGCCAGATAATTTCTCCAGTTTCGATGTCTTCCGCGAGGTGCATGGGATTTAACCCGGTCAAAGCTTGAATGCCAATCATGCCAAGAGCATAGATATCACTACTAGGACGCGGTCTACCTTGACCCTGCTCACTCGGCATATAGCCTGGAGTCCCAATTGCCACCGTCTGCTCTATCGGTTCTAGAGCTTTCATCGGTTCTAGAGCCACAAGAGATTGCATTTTGACTTGCTTGACGGCACCAAAATCAACCAAAACCAACTTGCTATCTGAGGTACGACGAATTAAATTGTCAGGTTTAAGGTCGCGATGGATAACTCCATTACTATGGACAAACTCTAGAATGGACAAAACTTCTTGCAAAAGTTGAATGACCTGACTTTCATCCCATCGCTGACCGGGTGCCAGTTCTGCACTGAGCGGATGCCCATCGATGAACTCCTGCACCAAGTAGAACTCTTCGTTTTCCTCAAAGTAAGCTAATAACCTGGGAATCTGGTCATGATTGCCCAGCTTTTCCAGGGTTTCGGCTTCGCTATTGAATAACCGTCTAGCAGTCTGTAAAAAATCGGGGTCGCTAATCGCGGGTTTGAGGAGTTTAACAACGCAAGTAGGATTGCCTGGTCGGCGAGTGTCTTTAGCGGTGTAAGTATGACCAAATCCGCCTTGGCCGAGTACTTCAACCACCTGATAACGTTGGTCTAGTAAGTTGCCGATCATTGCTCGCTTCCCTATGGTAAACCGTGAACTCATAGCATTTTTCTGGAAACAGCTTGGTCTTTCCGGATGTAAGCTAATCGCGAAGAAAGATTGGATGTAGAGCTGCCCATTTGCATACAGGAATTTGTACATCTAGCGTTGGTGTTAGTATTAGCGTTTTAATCGCTTGTTGAGTAACGCCAATATTCAGTAGGCAAGGGTAGCAACTGCTATCTTCCGCGTAGCGGCATATCGCGCACGAGCTTATTTCATATCGGCGCAATGCTAGCAAACCGTTCGTGAAGTGTAGCGTGTAGTGTCGGCTGACCTTCGCGTTACTTTTTGGCAGCCGCGATCGCGTTAGAGGTATAAAATTTTTATGGCTGAACTCAAACTTTGCCTGCGACAGGGAAATACAGAAAGAACGATTACAGTCAATCGAGATATATTTACAATCGGTCGTTTGCCTGAATGTGACTTACCTTTACCCTTCGATGGCATCTCGCGCTGCCATGCCCGCATTCTCAAAATGGCTTCAGGGGGGTGGGCAATTGAAGATCAAGGGAGCAAAAATGGGACGCGATTGAATGAACAAACTGTAACGTCGCCTCAACCTGTGAAGCATGGAGATATTCTTTGGCTAGGAGATATTGCTCTTACTGTTGTCTTAACAACTCCACCTCAACCCAATCCGAACCAAGGGCAGCCCTTAGCAAGAGGTACAACAATCCTGCGTAATGTCAAAGAGCTACAACAGCATTGGATACAGACTGATAACCCGAATCATGATGTCAGCAAAGATAAAGCCATTGCCCGCCTTATAGACCTACTGGATATCGCCAAGACTTTGAGTGCAGCTGAATCAATAGAAGCAATTTTCTTGCAGGTGCAGGAAGTCGTTTTCCGTTACCTTCAAAGTATTGAGCGTTTAGCTTTATTAGTAGATGTCAGTGGTTCAGGCCAACTTGAATTGCTCAATGCCGCAGGACGAAACATTGCTCAACCGCAAAATTTAGCTGCTGATGGCAGTTGGATTAGCCGCAGCATTTGTCAAAAAGTATTTACGGAAAAAGTCGCAATTCAATCAGCGGATGCCCAAATGGATCAGCGTTTTGAGGGGCAACAAAGTATTTTAATCAAAGGCATCAAAAGTGCTATGGCTGTTCCGCTGTGGGATGAAAATAAGGTTGTTGGTGTTCTATATGCTGATGCCTCTCATTCTTCAATCCACTGGACTGAGCAAGGCCAAGAAGACCTCAGCTTTTTTTCAACATTAGCCAATATCGTCGCCTCTAGTGTGCAACGTTGGCTGTTGGCACAAAAACTCAGAAGTGAAGAAACCATTCGCCAACGACTAGAGCGCTATCATTCTCCAGCAGTCGTCCAGCAGTTGATTGCTTTAGGAGCCTTGCCAGATGGTCGTTTACCTCCTACAGAAGGTGAAATTAGCATCCTTTTTGCAGATATTGTCGGCTTTACTGCTCTTTCGGAACGGCTAAGTCCAGTACAGATAGCCGAATTACTCAATACGTTATTTGAGGAAATGTTGCAAGAAGTTTTTGCTGTTGGCGGAACTCTAGATAAATATATTGGAGATTGCGTCATGGCCTTTTTCGGTGCTCCTGACCCTCAAAATGATCATGCCGACCGAGCGGTTGCTGCTGCTAGAGGAATGCTGACTCGTCTGAAAAAGTTGAATACCAATCGGGTTTTAGGCGAACCGATTCAATTGCGAATTGCCGTTAATAGTGGCAGGGCAGTGGTTGGAGATGTAGGAAGCTCCCAACGGGTAGACTATACAGCCTTGGGCGGGACAATTAATCTAGCCTCTCGCATGGAATCAATCTGTCCTCCTGGTGCCTGTGTTGTGAGTGAAGCGACTTATAACATGCTTTCGCGCAAGCAAGATTGGGAAGAGATGGGAGAACACCGTTTCAAAGGAATTGACCGATTAGTACGGGTGTATCAAAGTAAGAAGCATTGATATTATCGGTAGCATAAACTACATAGTATGGGCATGAAGTGCAAAGTTAAATATTATGCTGGCTTTTCTTAGACGTTCATGCATCATTGATATCTTTGTAGGCAAGTTCAATCCCAAAATGCTACTTTATGCCGAGAATAATGAGTCTCTTATGTGGAGCAATTATTGGAGCAGTTGTTTTATTGATTTCAACTACAATATGGTATTTCCACCTAACCAGTACAATTATTTACCTGTTGTACGGAGGTTCAGCGGGTTTTTCAGCGGGTCTGGGAGCGATCTTGATTCTTATTCCTATGGCTGTGTTTTCAGGGGCTGTAGCAGGCGCAAGGCTAGTAGCAATTCTAATTACTCATAGAGATAACTTGCTGAGTAGAGGAATCACACTTCCCTATTCATTTTTAACTATTGCAGCCATTTCTACTACCTTCATAGGTGGCTTACTAATAGTGGTATTATATGCTGGATTAATCCTTTTTGAACGGTATATGTCTTCTATGGTTGATTCCGTCACTAATCAACTTCTTTCTTATCTAAGCATCTTCTTCACTAGTTTAATAGGAGGCATCGTAAGTGCCATCTTAGGAGTGAAAATAGCAAGACTTTTAAGTAGATTTTAAGATTGAATGATGCAGCAAGGAGCTAATTTTACATCATTAACTTAATCCTTCAGTCTGAAAGCGATTATACTAGCAGTTTTCAGTACTATACACTAGTTCAAGTATAGGATGCGGATATTAAAAGCTGTATTTTACTTATTAATGAGTTCAAAGCAAAATAAAAAGTTATACTAGTTTATTAATTTTTCACTGCCTCGAATTCAGCATTAGAACGTCAAGCGATCGCATCTTTATGCCGCATCACCAATTAGCGTTCAGGTTGTTCTACCTGTTTTTCCTGCCAAACAGTTACAAGGTCGCTGTGTTCCACCAATAAACAAAATCTCCCCCCATCCAGTTCTGTTTGACAAAAATCGATCGCCTTTTGGCGAAAGCGTTGAGAAAAGGATAAACCTTCTACTAGCAGCTTACCCTGAAAAACGAACTCAGAAGTTGTTGGATTCAGTAGACCCTGATCTTTAAGTTCCTCTGCCGTAAAGATCAACTGCCTAATCGGTATTGAGTTTACATCCACAACTGGAGTATTTTCCGGCTGATGCGCTGTAATATTTCCATTTGTTTTAACTTCTTTAACCAAGAGGATAAATCCACCAATGCGGATAACATCGTTTGGCTTCAGAAGAAAGTTTTCATTAGTAGAAGCCTCTTCTTTATTGACAAAGGAGCCACCAGTACTACCGAGATCAGCAAAGTAATACTGTTCTTGTCGGTACACAATCCTACCATGTACCCGGCTTACTTCGGGGCTATCCAGAACAATATCACAAGTAGGATGTCGGCCAATCAGACCTCCACCTTGCATTACAACTTCTGGTGTTAGGCTTGTTTCTTGGGACTTGCCTGTTTGGTCATCGATTATTAAAAGCTGGATCATTTCTGCTACAAATTCAGGTTTTGACCAAAATCTAAAATTGGTTGACCGAATTGTTCAAGCATAAAGTTTAAAATATTGTGCGGTCATCATCTGGCTGCACTGGTTTATTTCGCTTGCGTCCCATTTGAGTGGGTTCGTCTCCTGAATTTCCCTTCGGTGGATGCCTCAAATGAGTACGTTCGTCTGTTGGATTTCTTTGAGGGGGACGCCTCAGGTGGGTACGCTCATCTGCTTTCTGAGAAGACCCAGCTTGAGTAAGATCATCTGCTGAATTTCCCTGTTGAGGATGCCTCAAGTGGGTACGTTCATCTGTTGGATTGAAATTTTGGGATGCATTGTTCACTGTCCCCTTGTTTCCTGAATTTGCCTGTTGAGAGTGCCAATTCTGGCGTTGCTCATTGGCTAATCTTCCCTGGTGAGAGCGTCTATGTACTGCCGACGGGGAAGTACGTCGCCGTGTTTTATAACCTAAAAGCAAGAAACTTGTAATGGCGATGAACGCTACAAT
>CBKWLJ010000551.1:0-5535 GCA_966675205.1 uncultured bacterium | reverse complement strand
GAAGTTACTTTTGATCATGAACTCAACGATGAACCTCCACCTCAATGGAAAGATGAGATCGATCAAGTGATTTTTCGCGGTAGCCGCTTTATGGATGAAGTAGTCTTTTTCCACCGCAAAAGCGCTACACTTATCCTCGCTGACTTGATTGAAAACTTCGAGCCTGAAAAGGTTGCTAAAAAGTGGCGTTGGCTACTTCCACTGGCTGGTAACGTCGATCCTGATGGCAAAACACCCCTAGATTTGCGAATGACGTTCTGGGGACAAAAAGAACAAGCCCGCGCCTGTTTCAAGCGCATATTAAGTTGGGAAACTGACAAAATTATCCTCGCTCACGGCCGTTGGTATGAATCCAATGGTACTACCGAATTACGCCGTGCTTTTCGGTGGCTAGGCGACATTTGAGTTGAGATGTTGATAGCGAATCATACCCAATCTTTTAAAGAACACACAACGAATAAGGGCACAGCATTGCTGTGCCCCTACAAATATAATGTTCAATCAATCCTCATTTTGTATTTTTTTACAATTATAGCAACCGCCAAGACGGTTAGGACATATGCAAATCCTGAAACTTTGACCTGTCAATCTTTTTCCTTCTGCCTTCTGACTTCTGCCTTTTGCTATAAAACAATACTTTTCAATCAATAAAACAAATGCACTTTGCTTACCTAATTTTTGAAGTTTTTATCAGAAATATGGCGGGTATCAATCAAGGGGAATAAATATTATTGGTAGGGAACGGCATTGCCGCGCCCTTACTGTAATTGATGCAAACGACAATCCCTATATGAATACAAATAGCCCTGATTTGAGCCTTGAAATCAAGAGTACCCATCGAGGGTACTGCTGAAGGGAGAGGAGCCTTGCGATGATACAGACATGACAAGCCAAGGAAAGATGAACTGAAACAAAAAGGTTCAAAACGAAATCCTAAAAAAGCTTGATCATTCATCCAACAACCTGAACAAACAAGAGGATACTAATCATGGCTAACGGAAAAACTGCTGCAATGTCTTGTGCTCCTGTAATGAAATCTGCTGCCATTCCCACCAATGGAGCACAACCCTCTCCCCAAAATACAGACAGCGAAACTTACTCCAGAGGTGTTCTTGGCCCGGTTTACTTCCAACTATCTAACCTGAATGTTGCAGGAACCAACCAAGTACCAGCCGACTTACATCAATCGCAGTACATTGTTGCTTCTGATGAGAAGTTTGTAGTGAGTGTTGATATTGAATTCAACAGCAGCCCTCTGAGCAAACTTCTGATGTGCTTAGGTACAACTGTTACTGTTGATTTCGGCTTCGAGGGCTACGGTGCAGCGGCAAAAGAAGTAGATCTCAAGGCTAGCATCGTGACTGAAAAAGATGTTTTCAAGTACACCATCTCTTGGGAAGGAACTCCTGAAGAAGCTGGCCTCACTTCTGGGCTGTATGAAATTGGTGCAACGGTTACGGTTGGCCCATCTAATCATCCTTGCGCTCAGTACATTTATGGATTTGGCTACATTGAAGAAATCTTACTTCAAGTTTATCCAACTTTCGTGAATGCTTAACTTGAGGATGTACTTAAACTGAACTCCTGAAATCGGAGTGCTGTCCTCCAACAGGAGTCAACATTAAACTGGCAGGTTACTGATTCCTGCCAGTTTTTTTATTAAGTAATGGGTCAATCATCACAAAAGACAGTTGCCATTAATGGGCTCAGTTTGCCCATCAGAATAAAGAGAGAAGCCAAGATGACGACATCATTCATGAACCTAACGAATAGAAACGGTAAGAAGTACGACGATTTGACAAGAATTAGGGGCATTGAAGCAGCAAAGCAGCAATGGCTCAGGGAGTCGTTTAAAGTTTATACGTTTCGAGACTTAGCTCGCCTCTCGGTTGATAAGATTGAATCACGACTTAAGGCAGAATGGCACAGTATTTCTCGCAAAGAAATTCAAGAATGGATTGCTCAAGCGAGGGAACTGGCGGCTATAGAGTTATCTTTACAGCAGTTTATAGAGTTTCTAGATTTAGAAATTAAGGCAGCTTCCCTGCTGACTACTCGACATAATGAATCTTCTCAATTTCAAGTGGAAGCTGTTAAGGAGGATAAAAGGAACGACGAAGATAAGGAAGACGGGGGGGAGAAGGAAGATAAGGAGGAAGTACGATGTACGAATGCAACCTCGTCTGAAATTTCGTCTTCTCTCTCCACAGCCGAGAGTGAATCTTCACAGTTGGTAGTGGAGTCAATTGAGGTAGAAGCCGATGAAGTTTCTTCACGCCCTGTAGTAGAAAGTGAATTTTCCGAGTTAATAGCACAATCCGCTGAAGTTTCTTCCCAATACCCTGTTGTGGAAAGTGACTCCTTACAGGTGATAAGAGATGCCACTGAAACAGACGCTAATGAAAACCTCTTACCTGTAACAGAAGAAGGGGAATGGCAATCATTAGCTTCATTTAAAGTAGAGTTTCAATCTCGCAAAATTGTAGGGCAGGTAGAGGAACAACGGACGATCGTTCACTTTCTAGAAGCTGATACTGTTCAAAGTTGGTCAGGCATTGAGATGCAGCAACTTCAACAGTGGTTATTAGAACGGTTGAGTGAAGAAATGCAGCCGGAACCTGAAATGGAAAATCCTGCGGCTACCTCTCCTATAGCAGCAGTGGAGATTACCCAAATCCGGGCATTTCAACCGATGCCAATGGATACACCAATGGTTATGGACAATGCTAACCGATTATTTCCAAGTATTATTAGCAGTGCCGAATCTTTTGCATTAGAAGTAAATTTTAGTCTAGCTGAATTGACTGAGCAAGATATTCCCAGAAAGCGGATGAAGTATTATGTTCAAGTTTATGCACGCGATCGCTCTACAGGTGCGATCGCCTATTTCGGTGAGACACAACCTTGTTCCTTAATCAGAGGGCAAATCGCTTACACCGCTCAACTCACGAACATCACTTTAGAACCAGGACTGTACCGTCTACAGGTACTCATCAAATTTCCAGGTGCGCCCACAACACTCGGCTACTTTAAAGTTCCGCTGCTGCAAGTGATTTAGATGCTGTGTTGGATTACCCGGCAAACATCGAGACATGGTGTTGACTCAATGAGTACAATAGCTCTGTGTTAGAGGGGAAATCAACTAGAGATTCGCAAGGCTACCGCACTCATCAGACTACGGTTTTGTGGGCTGGAGAGCAGCAAGAACTTGGTTAGCAGTTGAAACAGTACATCAAATTGTTTGATTGTCCTCCTCTGATTGGCTATCAACAACCCGTACAGTTGAGGACATCCCCATGAAGGGTACTCAAGTCAACGTTGTTCCCATCACCTGCAATCTGTCCAACCTCACTGTTTTCACAACTAACCCTGATATCGAGTACCCAGAAACCATACTCCAACAAGACAAGCCATTTTCCCTACGAGTTACCGTTGAGTTTGGGGGGCCAGGCGCGATCGCATTTGTGCCTTTGTGCTTGTCCATGAAAATTAACTTTTTTGCTGAACCTTATGGTGTGAGTTCCAAAGTGGAGTTGGGCTACACCATTATTGAGACATCTGCTAAAGTCTTTACCTACACTCCTACATTAACCATTGCCACACCAGCAGGGGTGGGGTTAGTTCCCGAAGAAATTTACCAAATCACAGCAATCCTGCGCGTAGGTGCGCCGAATTGGCCCGCCTTAATCACAGGTTACATTGAAGGGTTAGCGCTACAAACCTACCTTCCTTAATAACAAGATTGCTTTTCAGCAAAAAGCCCAGCCATCGTGCTGGGCTTGTTTCATCACTTGAGCCGGAAGCTCATTAAGTAACTTTTTGTTAATTGAGAACTTCCCAAGTTAAGGTATAGTCAGCATCATCCTTATTGAACCGTCCCCGTTGTTCACCTTGTCCAGCTTGGTCGGAGGTTGCAGTCAGACTTCCCAAAAAATCATCTTTATCAAAAACGCCTGTATCTTGATCATAAAGACGAATTTCAGCCGAAGAAGTAAAGGAAATGGGGTCAATATAGGTGAGGTCACGTCCTTGGCGGTCGTTAATGCTGTTCACTCCGCCAACTTGGCGTCCGTTAACCACTAAGTAAGCTTCGTCTGCTCCAGCATTGTCTTCGGTTTTTTCGCAGTATAGGGAAATCAATCTGAGCTGTGCCATGTCAATTCGCTTCTTTATAGTTAGTGAGCAGGAAATAAATCAGGGAAGTGTTGAAGCCAACGTTTGGAAGAAATTTGCTCTCCACTTCTCCTCTAGATTGACTGATGAGGCCTTAGAACTGGTGGGTGATAGGTTCTACAAATAAAATTGGCATCTAGAGCAAACCCGCTAATGCTCTGTAGAAGCCCGAAAAACAGTCTTACTGACTGGACAATCTGAAGAAGTGGCACAAATGATTGCAATTTCTTTCAAAAAAATTTTCCTGACCCAGCATTTCTTACAATGAATAGTGAATAGAAGCGCATCTGTTTTTGATGCGGTACTTGACTTTTATCTGAGCCAAAGGCGACTGTTGATATCTGATACAAAAGCGAAGGTTTACGCAAACCTTATCCTATACATCCCTCGAAGATACTCGCACTTGAAGAAAACGCTCTCTTGTTTAGCACAGCTATACCAGGATTAAGCATTGGACAATTGCCTCAACCTCACAAGTCAACTGAGAATTATCCCTATGACAACACAACTCGAAACAATTTTTCACGCTCCTAAGTACTTGAAAACAGGCTCTAATCCTCATTTGTCAGGTTCTCAAGCGCACAAAGCCATCAACTTTATCAGGGGTAGCCATCTCACACCTCAACTTTGCCAAAGCTAATTCTCACCTCTTTCTCTTGGATATCCCTTGCGATCGCAATTTAGGGTAGTTCTCAAGGAAGTGGAAGATACAGTGTTTGTAGGGCGTCAGGAATCCTGACGCCCTATTGTATTCAACGCTGATCAGTGCGCCTCAAGCGGCTAGAGGACTTTTGAGTGTAACGGTTTCTAAGGACTGACACAGTTCCCTGGTTATCATCAAAGCTTGAAGGACAGAAGCTTTCTGAGTGGGATTGATGGTTACTATCGTCGATTGTTTGTTCGGATTGGCATACCCCAATGCGATCGCCACATCCTCATGAGACCATGCTCCGGGACAATCCGTATGAGTTACACCAATCATTAGAGGGATTTGTACCCGTGCTTGAATGAAAGCGATCAGTCGCTTGGTATTATGGAAGTCACCCGGTCGATTGGCAGCTACTAACACAATGCAACCCTGTGCACGACGGATTAAAAGATCCCAAATAAAATCAAATTTGATCTGTCCGGGAATGCCATAAAGTTGCATCGCCGTACCCAAGCCCAAGTTGAGTCTGCCATAGTCAAGAGCAATTGTGGCTTTGTCTCCAATCAAGGAAGTGTGAACTGCCGATTGAGGCGCGATGTCCACGACTTTGATTTGACTGACAGAGCGAATGAAGGTTGACTTTCCAGCGCCTTTAGCACCCGTGATCATTAAGCGCACTATTTCCATTTGGACTTACCCCTTCACCAAACCAA
>CBKWLJ010000550.1:0-5542 GCA_966675205.1 uncultured bacterium | reverse complement strand
AATATCACAAAGTATCCAGCAAAACTATGTCTCTATTCAAAAAGCTTTTAGCCAAAGTTGGCATTGGAGCGGCAACTGTAGATACACGCTTGTATACTGAAGCCCTTGTCCCCAGTGAGATGATAGAAGGGGAAGTGTACATTCTCGGTGGAGATGTGGCGCAAGAGATTGATGATATCTACCTCTATGTAGCTACTCAATACAAGCGAGAGGTAGAAGATTCTACTGTGACTGAAGAGTGTATATTGCTGAAATATTGCCTCTCGGAACACTTCAACTTGCAACCCAAAGAGGAGAAGGTAATTCCCTTTTCTTTTCCTCTCCCTGAAGAAACACCCCTCACGATAGGAAACCAACCTGTTTATCTGCGTACTGGTTTAGATATTTCCACTGCTATTGACCCCAAGGACACCGATTATATTCAGGTCCACCCACATCCCTTGATGCAAGTTGTTCTGGATGCTTTAGAAAACCTCGGATTTCAACTTTATAAAGTTGATTGCGAGTACAATCCTCATTTTGGAAGCCGGTATCCTTTCATCCAAGAATTTGAGTTTAGACCTGTTGGTAACTACCGAGGTCACTTGGATGAATTGGAAGTGATTTTCTCTCTTTACTCTAATACATTAGATGTGCTTTTAGAAATAGACAAACGAGCGCGTGGCTTGGGAGGTTTCTTGGCAGAAGCCTTCGATATGGATGAGCGCTACGTCCGCTTTCAGGTAACGCCAGACTCCCTTAATGCTCCTTTAGAAGAGCTGGAGAGCATGATAGATGAAATCATTCAGGGTTGTTTGCATTAGCACTAATGGTTGTGTTGGATACAGAAGTGATAGCTTTTTTGTTTCAAATTGTTAAGGGTTGCGGTTCTTCACCAAAATTTTACCTTGATTGACTATCTTAGGAATCAACAAGGATAATTCCTTGGTCGCAGACCTTTAAATTTCCTTTTAAAAACTGCTGGTTAGTGCCCTTTTTGGGGATGTTTTGAAAAGACCGCTAACCAGTTTATAAAAAAACAACCCAGACCATCAGGTCTGGGTTCATTATTAGAAAAGCCATGATTCTTTTGTTAAAATTTATTAAGTGTCATCTTCATCCCCAAAATCTTCACTTTTATAGCGTATTTTTAGAACTAACAAGGATAAACCCTTGGTTATAGCTTATTTCAAAACCTTCATTAAAAACTGCTGGTTACTGCTTCTTTGGGAACGTCCTGGCAAGATTTCCAAGCAGTAAATAGTACTCTCCCCAGACTCTAGAGTCTGGGTTTATTGCTGAGGGTTCTCATCACCCTGCACTGAGAACTTGTTCAATCATGCGGTTGGCTTGCGAATCATAGCCGCCGCCGAACAGATTGAAGTGATTGAGGATGTGATAGAGGTTATATAGGGTTTTCCGCCTCTTGTAACCCTCCTCTAAAGGCCACACCGCGTTGTAGCCCCGATAAAAAGCAGCGGAAAAGCCACCAAAAAGTTCTGTCATGGCAATATCGACTTCGCGATCGCCGATGTAGGTTGCTGGATCTAAGATTACTGGTTCACCCGACTTGGTAATTGCTGCATTTCCCCCCCACAAATCTCCGTGGACTAAAGAAGGCTGAGGTTGATGATCTAGTAACTTGGGGGCTATTGCTAGCAATCGATTTTGTTGAGGGAAATGCCCACCCCGACGCCGCGCTAGTCGGAATTGATAGCCTAATCGGTGTTCAGTAAAAAACTCGGCCCAGTCCGATGCCCAAGTGTTAATCTGTGGCGTCGAACCTATTGTATTATTCCTGTCCCAACCAAATGAGGTTGCAGGTTGCAAGTTTGAAGGTTGCAGGTTTGAACTTTCAACTTGTAACTTGTCAACTTTCAACTGTTCTTGAGATTGGGGAGGAGTTGCCCTGTGCATAGCCGCTAGCTGACGCCCCATCTGTTCCCAAGCTTGAGTGTTGCCACTGCCGCCGAACTCCAGCCACTCCATCACAATATAAGCAGAATCGCCTGCTGTACCCACGCATAGCGGTTTAGGTACTCGAATCGTTTGAGTGCCTAGCATTTGCTGTAAACCCAGCGCTTCTGCCTCAAACATTTCAACCTGAGTCGCGTGGTTAAGTTTGACGAAATAGGTACTAGTATCGCCACTGACGGCATAACCCTGATTGATGCAGCCACCACCAACTGAGCGACGGTTTTTGATTTCAAACGGCTCGTCGGTTACTTTACTGATATGGGTTGCTATTTCTGTCCACATCATTAAATTTTAGATTTTGGAGTTGAGATTTTGGACGGTGGAGCGAGGAGTAAACAAAAAAAGATTCTAATAAGGGAAAATATAAAACCAGCTCTCACCGGATAACCCATCTCAAATCTTACTGGGTTTTACAGTAACGATACCGTAAGCATCAGTACACAGATACTTTTGAGCAGCCGCTTGGATATCACAAGCCGTTACCGATTGAATGTGCGAGGGGTAATTTAGCGCCGGTGCTAAATCTCCAATTTGGGAGTGATAGTAGCCGTATAAGCTGGTGCGATCGCTCGGTTTTTCATTACCAAAGATAAATCGATTGGCGACTTTTTTGCGAATGCGAGCAATCTCATTAGGGGATACTGGTTCGGTTTGAAAGCAGCGGATGTGTTGTGCGATCGCTTCTTCTACCTCTTTTATATTCTCTTCCGGTAGCTGTGCATAAATGTAAAACACTCCCTGAAGGCGCTGTGTCATGTTGCTGACACCAATATGAGTCACAAGTTTACGTTCTTCGCGCAAATCTCTCACCAACCGGGACATCCGCCCCTGTCCTAATATTACCGCGAGCACATCCAAGGCATAAGTCTGTTCTAACTCTATCATCCCTGGCACCCGCCAAACCATCAACAGCCGCGCCTGTTGTAAGGTATCATCTTCATACTCCTGACGGACAATGTGATCAAATGCGGGTTCAGGTGCAAGAGTGACCGATGGGGAATCCTCTACTTCCCGACTCCTGACTCCTGCCTGCATAAATCCATCAGCAACAATCTCAATCAACTCTTCAACCGGCAAATTGCCCACTGCTACTGCCGTCATTGCCTTGGGTTGATACCATTGAGCATGAAAGTCCCGCATCTGCTGAGGCTTTAACTGTTCAATCACCGATGCTGGCCCTAACACCTGTCTGCGGTAAGGCAACTGTTCAAATGCGGTTTCAATTGCTCGTCGAAACGTGCGACGGTTGGGATTATCTTCTGAACGACGAATTTCTTCCAATACCACCAACCGTTCCCGCTCAAAAGCGTCATCAGGAATGCTGGGATTGAGTACCACATCAAGCTGTAAGGGGGCCAGTTGAGCAAAATCTTTTGGCGCTGTGGTGATGTAGTAGTGAGTGTAATCTTGACTCGTAGCGGCATTCGTGACTGCACCCCGTTCCTCAATCTGCCGCTCAAACTCACCACTTTGCAATCGTGGCGTTCCCTTGAAAACCATGTGCTCTAGAAAATGAGCCATGCCGTTGATGTTGTCTGATTCCACCGTTGAACCGACATTAATCCATACATTCAAGTTGACGGCTTCCACAGGCATCTGCTCTGCCACAATCGTCAAGCCGTTCGGTAAGGTTTTAATCGTCGGGGCGTTCAACAGGGGAGTTTTGAGCAGAGTTGAAGTCATCAGTTGTAAGAAAAGAGGATGGGTACTTCTTTATCTTAATCTTAGCCACTGAGACTCCCATTCCTCCATGGTTAACGCTTTTGGCCTTGGTTGGCAAACACTGTATCATTATGAGTAGTAATGTTAAGTAATGTAAAGATATCCAATGCCAAGTAATCGTTTTGGCAGCGACAAATCCAGTCGCGTCGTTGTCATTGGTGCGGGAATTGGGGGTTTAACGGCTGGGGCGCTGCTGGCACGTCGCGGCTATAACGTGTTGGTATTAGACCAAGCTTATGTGCCTGGAGGGTGTGCTTCTACCTTTAAACGGCGGGGGTTTACGTTTGATGTGGGGGCTACTCAGGTCGCTGGGTTGGAACCGGGTGGCATTCACAAGCGGATTTTTGATGAGTTAGAGATTGATTTACCTGCGGCAACGCCTTGTGACCCCGCTTGTGCCGTATTTCTTCCCGGTGAAACCGCACCGATAAGCGTTTGGCGTGACCCGGAAAAATGGAAGATAGAACGACAACGGCAGTTTCCTGGCAGCGAACCGTTTTGGCAATTGATGACAACGTTGTTCGAGGCGAGTTGGAAGTTTCAATCTCGCGACCCGGTGCTGCCACCCCGGAATTTATGGGATTTGTGGCAGTTGGCGTCGGCTGTTCGTCCGGATACGTTGATTACTTTGCCCTTTACCTTGATGACGGTGGGGGATGCCTTAAGAGGATACGGACTTGATGAAGATCAGCGTCTGAGGACGTTTTTGGATTTGCAATTGAAGCTGTATTCCCAGGTGGATGCGGATGAGACGGCACTGCTTTATGCAGCAACCGCGCTAGGGGTTTCCACCGAACCGCAAGGGCTATTCCATCTTAAGGGTAGTATGCAGGTATTGAGCGATCGCTTAGTGGAAGCCCTGGAAAAATGGGGCGGTAAGCTGCTGATGCGCCATACGGTTGAAGGTATTGAAGTCTCAGGTGGTAAAGCGACTTGTGTGAAAATTCGCAATCAGAAAACCGGGGAAGTTTGGACGGAATCGGCAGATGAAGTGGTTGCCAACGTTACTGTGCAAAATCTAGTTCGGTTAGTAGGAGAACAAGCGCCTGCGGACTACAAGCGTCGGGTGGATAAGTTACCTCCCGCATCGGGTGCCTTCGTGATTTATCTCGGTGTTGACCAAAGTGCGATTCCTGCTGGATGTCCGCCCCATCTTCAGTTTCTCTACGATTACAATGGGCCGATTGGGGAGAATAACTCTTTATTTGTTTCTGTGAGTCATCCGGGAGATGGTCGTGCACCGGAGGGGAAAGCAACCATTATTGCTTCTTCGTTTACCGATACCCGCATGTGGTGGCGGGGGTCGAAACAGGATTATGAGCAGTTAAAGCAACAGTATACAGAAAATGCGATCGCACGTCTTGCTCAATACTTTTACTTGAAACCCGAAACCATCATCCACCAAGAAACCGCAACCCCTCGCACCTTTGCTTTCTATACAGGTCGTGACCAAGGGATTGTCGGCGGTATTGGTCAACGGATACCGACGTTTGGGCCGTTTGGTTTTGCGACTCGCACACCGATTAAACACCTGTGGTTAGTGGGGGATTCAACTCATCCGGGTGAAGGGACTGCCGGAGTGAGTTACTCTGCCCTTACGGCTGTACGACAAATTGAGGTAAATTCTTAATAAGAGTGTCATTGGTGCTTTGAAATTGGGCAAATTTGTCAAATTTGTAGTTATTGGTTTCCACCAACTGAACACTTTGGCAGCGTTGAAAATAGATTTGAGCGGCTTTATCTTCTGGATTAAAGCTCAGAACTTCTTCAAACTGTTTTGCCGCATCTCTAAAAGAATGCAAATGGTAAAGTAACAAAGCTCTCTCACATGCAGTTTTCGTCCTTAACTTGCCCTCTCGAAGTT
>CBKWLJ010000549.1:0-5543 GCA_966675205.1 uncultured bacterium | reverse complement strand
TCCACAACAGCCATGAACTTCCTGCGCCGCCGCATCAACCCCGAAACCTTTGTCATTACCCGCAGACAACTCGCCAAATATCTCAAAATTGACCCAAGTAGGGTTTGGCGCTGGGAAAAGTGGAAGCACGTACTTTGGGTGCATATTCAAGGCATGGGTGGCTACTTCATCAGTTACCGCCAGCTAGAGCAATGGGTCGCCGCTTGCTGCACCTTAATTCGTGCCTGCCGCGACGGAAAAGCACTCAAGCGAGTCTGGTTCGCCATTGAGCAAGAAGCGACAAGATACACAGAAGAAGCATTCAACCGTCTTTCGGAGATTCACACCCAACGACTTGCGTATTTGCATTGTCACTGACCGAGATAACGATGCGATCGCCTTTGCCGTACTTGAATTGCGATCGCTTACCAGCCAGTAACAGGCAATGAACTTCATCATGGAGAAATAGAAGAGTGCGGTGTCGTACTCATTTGACCGGATTTACCAAGATGACAAAGCAGTTCAAAGCCTGGTTTACGAGTCCTGATCGAGGAGAGAAGAGGGTTTTTTCACATCGTCCTGCTCCTGTTGGTGGAAAAAATGCGATGCAATTTCAGCTGTTGATTAAGTTGCTAATTGCAGGTGCGAGTGTTCTCAGTCTTGGAGTCGCTGAATGTACTCCACCCCGCTCCCTTGGGATGCAAGCCCAACAACCCACACCAAGTGAGCCAACTCAAGAACCGATACCCAATCAGCCAGTCCAAAGTTCTACCCACCCCAGTCGTGCTAACGCCGATGTTCAAGCCTTGGTTGCCCTCGGCCCACGGGTAACTGGGACACCAGTGATGGACAAAGCCAGCACCTACCTGCTTGAGGAGTACCGCAAGGCGGGTTACGTGGCCGAAGTTCAAACCTTCACTTACTCAAAGTTTCGGGATTTAGGCTCTACCCTCGCCGTTGGTGACACGACTATCTCCGGACGAGCATTAAATGGCTCAGTAGCTGGAAAGCTTAAAGCACCACTCGTCGCCGTCCCCAACGTCGGACGACCTGCTGATTTCGCCTCTGTCAATGTTAAAGGTGCGATCGCTATTGTACGGCGCGGCGAGATACCCTTTCTCCAAAAGGCTCAAAATGCAGCAAGCGCAGGTGCAGTCGGTTTAGTTATCGTTAACACCGAGGCAGGCAACTTCTCCGGCACCCTCGGCGGTGCGACTCCGATTCCAGTACTCGGCCTCTCCGGTGAGCAAGGTAAGCCTTTGCTGGAGCGCAACCCAAGTGAGCCATTTGAGGTCAGCTTGAATGTGAATACTAGAGACAGTGTTGTCACTGGGCGCAACATCATCGCTCATCTTGAAGGTGTGACTCAGCCAAGCGTACTGCTTGGTGCTCATTATGACTCAGTAGTCGGTTCACCAGGGGCAAATGATAACGCCTCGGGGACGGCAGTCATCCTCGAAATTGCCCGAAATTTATCGGGTACACCACTTGCACGTCAAGCATGGTTCGTTGCCTTCGACGGCGAGGAGGACGGACTTCACGGCTCAAAATTTTTTGTGAAAACAGCCCAGCCCCAGTTCCTCTCTGGGCTTAAGGCGATGCTGAACTTTGATATGGTTGGGGTCAATGACGAACTTACTGTCGGGGGCGCATCATCGTTAGCGGCGTTGGCAAAAGCCGCCGACCCAAAAATCTCAACCATCCAAACCAACGCTGACAGCGATCATGCACCTTTTGCAGCCGCAGGGGTGCCGATACTCTTCTTCTACCGAGGTCAAGAGCCTAATTACCATAGTCCAAACGACAAGCAGGTAGACCCCAGGCTACTCGATGAAACGGTTCGAGTAGGGCAAGAGGTCGTTAAGCGATCGCTTCTCTAATTCAAAGATCTGAACAGCAAGCCAAAGCCCGCATTACTGAAGTTTTGCGATCGCACCCTTCTCGACTAACATCTTTCCCGTCAGCAAATCCTTCACCGTCGCCAGCAATACTCGCTGTTCATTCACCTCAAAATTGACCTCAATCCGGTCTACTCCGGTTTCTCCCGGCGGTTCTAGATGAGCGACACAAACTTGATTTTGATGACTGCTTAAAGAACGAAAACAGCTTTGTTGATTGAGATGGCTACTTGTCATCCTACCTTGAGCATCATAGGTGACTTCAGCTTGTGAAACATCTGCCAATTCCCCAATATCTAATCGAATCTCCCGTTGTCCTTGGATTGCTACTTGTAACGTTAAAGGTTCAGGGCGCTGACAGGGATACCGTTCTCCTTTATCAAACAAGGTGAAATAAGAATATTGTCGAGTGTAAGGTTCCCATAACCGGATAGCATAGCTATGCCGCAAGTAATCTTCAACCTCAACTAATTCACCTAATGCTAAGGCTCCATGAGCAACCGCTTCAAACGGCTTATCTAACTTAACTTTCTGTCGCCCAAAGTAGGAAACAATCAATTGCTGCACAGCAGGAATTTGACAGCTACCCCCCACCAGCAACACCTGTTCAATATCCGTTTTTCGGATACCTTTAGCAAGTGCGATCGCTAAGACTTCATCTAAAGCACCGCGCAGTTGTTCCAATAACTGCCTTTCTTCCAGAATCTCCGCTAATTCTGCTTGATTTAATTGTAATTCATGAGAAATAAAATTCTCATCATCAAACCAACTTTCTTTCGCTTCTCCCGCAGTAGAAAGTTTAATTTTCAAACGTTCTGCAACTTCTAATAAATTCTGCCAACCAATTTCCTTGACTTCCTCCCGCGAGGAACCAATTTGCCGCAGATAATGTTCAACAATCCAAACATCAATATCAACCCCACCCACATAAGCATCAGATTTTGCCAAAACTTCTGCCCTGAGGGAATTTTGGATTTTAGATTTTGGATTTTGGGTTGGGAGAGTACTGGTACGAATTAAACTTAAATCCAATGTTCCGCCGCCAAAGTCCACTACCAAAACAACAGAACCGGGACGTTTAATCGCATAACCCAGTGCCGCAGCAGTAGATTCATCCACCATCTGCACAGCAGGAAAACCCAGTGTTTGTGCCAAATCTCGGAACCAATCTAGGTATAGTTCAAACGCTCCTACTGGAACAGTAAAAACAATGCGATCGGGTTGCAACTGCATCGCAGATAGCTGATTCCAGAGTTGCTGAATAAATAATTCTGAAATCGATTCCGCCGTATAAACTTGACCATCCAGTTGACGCGCAGGAGGACGAAACTCTGCCACCAAATCTCGCTTAAACGCTTGAAATAATCGCTCCGGTTGGACAAAACCCAGACGTTGCGCTCTGACTTGCTCCCCAAATAGCAGTTGATTTTGCCCTTTAACAAAAACTAAACTCGGCACAACATAAACCTGACCTGCCGCCATATCAAAACGACGCACAATTTTATCAAACTTCAAAGTTCGAGGTTCAAGCGTCACCGGATCTTGCGTACAAACAACCGTATTACTCGTCCCAAAATCAATAGCAATAACCGTCATTTCAAACCGGAGCTAATACTAACAAAAAACACAATCAACAATAATTCGTAATTATGAATTCGTAATTAAAAGGCGGGTTAGAGTCGCCAGCAACCCATCTGTTGCCAAATCACCTTTGACTTCCCGCCGGGAGAGTACGGCTAACTTTCGCCGGACAAAGAATGTGTTCTCCATCTCGATACCCCACAAACCGAATATAAACTGATTCCCCGACTTCAATATCCCCCGCATCAGGTTGATGGATCTGAGGATTGTAGGGAACCTGTTCCCATACCTGACCAATCAATTCATAGCCCCAGCTTTCTATTAAATTATCGAGTGATGTAAATAGCGAAATCAGATTTTTGGCAGGAAGGTCAGGTTTCGTTTGTACCAGTTGACGCACACTTGGATAATTGGCTAGTAGAGTCTGCAATTGCTCAAAAGTAGAGCGCTGAAATTCAGTAGTGAATTCCTTCCGTTGCTGTTGTAGTTCTTCCCTCAGCCGCCAACATTCACGGCGGAGTGCTTCTAGTTCTGACAAGAGTTTTGAGGAAGACAAAGACGTATTTTCAACGCCAAAGTTTTGTAGCAGTTCTTCTAGCGTCCAATCTAAAGTCTGAGCGAGTTGAATCAATTCTTGAAGCTGAAGTGAACCTAACTCTCCACTACGCACTTTACGCAGACGCGAATAGGTTAAACCAGACTTTGACTGCAAAGAGGCAAAACTTGTCATCCCCAAATGATTCAGACGATTTATGAGTAGTTGGTCATATTGGAAAGAAAGCGTCTTGACCATTTTTGAGAGCGAATGAACAAAAACCATTACCAAAAAAATACCTCCTAAAATCAGGAGGCTAGTGACAGCTCCTACACTTCTGCTTTACAGTAAGTGTAGGCTTCCAAGACAATCCGGCTATTGCTTAGGAGACTCTTGGCTTTAAGAACGGTCTGCCCAGCCGCTCTATTTTTTATATTTATAGCTGCATTCCAGTCTCTATCCAGACGCAACCCACAATGTGGACAGTCATGAATCCGAACGTGCAGCTTTTTGGGTACTTTCTCACCGCACTTGGAGCAATTTTGTGAAGTGTTATGGGCACTTACTGAGACAACCAACAAACCAGCGTTTTCGGCTTTGTTTGCCAGTATCGACAGAAAGTTTGACCACCCAGCATCCAACACAGATTTAGCTAGTCGGGTACGAGCAAGCCCTTTGATGTTTAGCTCTTCATGAGCTACTACGTCATATTTAGATAACAGCCAATTGGCTGTCTTAAAGTGAAAATCTTTCCTCTTGTCTGCAACTTTTTTAGGCTGCCTTCCTAGTTGCTTGACGGCTTTAAGCCTACTCTTGCTTCCTTTCTTGCGTCGTGATACCCGTTTTTGGATAACACGTAGACGATGAAGAGACTTTCGGTAATGTTGAGGAATAGCAACAGTTTCACCCTCAGAAGTTGTCAAAAACTCCTTTAAACCAACGTCAATCCCAGTGATTTTATCTGGGTTGAAGTCTGGCTTAATTTCTGGGACTGTTGTGTCTTCCAGGGAAAGCGTTAAGTAATAGCCGTCTGCTTTCTTGGTGACAGATGCTGTCTTGATTTTGAATCCAGACGCTCCTACGTCGCTACCGCTTGCGCTATCAGGAATAGGGCGATGCAAGACAACCTTGACTTTTCCGAACATTGGCAAGTTGATTAAGTTGCCCTGTAGACATCCCTCTTTGATCTGGGGGTAGGTGAAAGTGCGATAACGATTACGAGCCTTAAACCGAGGTTTACCACTTCGCCTGCCGTTGCTATCGCCCTTGAGGAACCGATCAAACGTCACCTTTACTCGTTTGACTACATCCTGAAGAATTTGCGAATATATTTCGCTGTACCAAGGATGGGTTTTCTTGAGTTGAGGTAATGTTTTCTTCTGCGAGTAATAATCTGGGTTTTCTCGCAGTTCTGGTAGGTGACAAACGAGAGGACAAGCGTTGATAGGAGAACGATTCCTCTCATACCAATCAAACCTATCAGCCAACAAATAATTGCCGGGTAGGGAGAGATATGTCGCCATACTCTCCCCCCCTAAGAACCGGACTTG
>CBKWLJ010000548.1:0-5544 GCA_966675205.1 uncultured bacterium | reverse complement strand
CCCCCTAGCCCCCCTTAAAAAGGGGGGAACAAAAACTCTTGAAAGTCCCCCTTTTAAAGGGGAATGCGAGGGGGATCTTCAGGATTTACAATTCTTTAGAGACAGCCTCTAACGTAAAAGCGATCGCTTTTGGTATTGCACGAGCACTTGCTCTCCAACCATGAAAGCCAATCCGCTACGAACTTGCCTCATCCTCTAGTAAGTTCTATCTATAAGGCGATCGCGCTTGCCTCTCAATGAAACGACTAAAACTACATTGGAATTTCTTTGCTATCTCCTGGCTTTGAGGGCCATCGGACTGTCACAATGGTGGAATCTTCCTCAGCAGACCAATAATGAGGCACACCTGGAAGCCAGAGAACGTAGTCACCTTCACGAGACAGTAAAATCTCCTGCTCCGGGAATTGAAGGCGGAATCGCCCCTTGATCAGGATGGAAAGTGTAGTCGCTTCAACGTTCGCTGCCCACTGGGTTCTTCCGTCTCCCGCTGTGTGGACACCCCATTTCACTTCTAGAAGGGGGGTTGAACGAGGGTCATCGGTTGGGGTAATAAAGTGGCCGAGGAACCAACCCCATCGATTCGTACCTTCAACACTGGCGTTTCCAAAAACAATATTAGGCGGCATGAGCTAATTTCTTCCTAAGGGAGAGCAACTGATACCATTTCGGATTTTGGAGGTCTAAAAACCTTAGCAGTAAATCGTTTCAGAAATCTAAATGTCTACATCTAAACCCAAATGATATTACACCTCTCAATTTTGCTAAAGCTAAGTTTGAGTTGAACTTTATTTTCGGCTCTTTGCTATAGAGAAAAATCTTGTTTTCGGCGCATTTTTATTGATATCCTTAAATAGAGTATATTTTACAATTTATTCATAAATTTTTTCCTATAATCACAAACCTAAATTTTCATTAATATTAACCTTTGGATAGAGGTTAATGCAATAACAGAAAAAGTATCTTTTTATTCATCAGAGATTATTCTCTTCAAAGTATGTATAAATCTGCATATCAACATCAATCATGCAATTCCAAATTGAATGTAACAGCTCATTGAAAAATCCTCAAACCTGCTTAACATGCCGCGAGTCGTTTGAGATGACGGAGGCAAGAGTAATCGTATGCAACGAACAGGGTGATAGCTACGGAGATATTTGTCCTCAGTGTATAGCGATGGGTTTTAATTGGATCGGAAATCAACTTCAACTGCTAAACCGCCGACTAAATGTTTGATTTAGAGTATAGGTTTTTTGAATTGACTGCAATAAAGATTTTGAGGGTCACAATAATATCGTGACCCTTATTTTTAGGAAAAAGTAGCCCAAAATGCATTGTTTTGACACACGAATCTTATATCGCTTTTCTTTAAGGTTGCTATAGCAGTCCTAGATGATTCATGAGAAAAATGAACCACAGATGCACACAGATGCACACAGATAGATTACGACGTTCTTACAATTCATTGAGGATGGCTATACAGATAATTGAAACAGGAACTCTCTGGACGTGGAAGTTGATTTGTAGCAAACATTTAGGTATTTGATATTAGCTGGAGAAGTAATTCCTTTCCCTTGTCTCCCTTGTCCCCTCAGACGGCAATTCTGAGACTTCCCGTGAAAAGTAAGCTCCATGCCGCTGCTGATGCCACTGCCATGCGTGAGTCAAGATATCCTCTAGGTCTGAGTATTGAGGATGCCAACCCAAAACTTTTCTAGCTTTGTCGCTACTGCCCACTAAAACAGGTGGATCACCCGGTCGGCGATCGCATTCCACGACTTTGATTTCTTTGCGTGTTATCTTAGACGCGGTTTCTATCACTTCTCGGACGGAAAATCCGCTACCATTTCCTAGATTAAATGCCGTACTTTCTCCACCTTGAAGCAAGTACTCTAAACCTAAAATATGGGCTTGTGCCAAGTCAGTTACGTGAATATAATCCCGAATACAAGTACCGTCTCGAGTAGGATAATCTGTGCCAAAAATTGATACGGATTCCCGTTTATCCATAGCCGCGAACAGTACTAATGGAATGAGGTGAGTTTCAGGCGTGTGGTCTTCACCGAGCAAACCAGTTGGGTCAGCCCCTGCGGCGTTAAAATAGCGGAAACAGACAGACTGCAAACCATAGGCTTGATCAAAATCCGACAAAATCCGCTCCACCATCCACTTAGAAGTTGCATAGGGGCTAATCGGGTCTTGAGGATGGTCTTCAACCAGGGGAACAGTGTTGGGTATCCCATAGAGAGCGCAAGTAGAAGAAAATACAAATTTCTTGATGGAGGCTGCCACCATCGCTTCTAAAAGTGCCAAGGTACCTGTGACATTATTGCGGTAATATTTAGCTGGGTCAGTGACCGATTCACCGACGGCAATATAAGCAGCAAAATGCATTACCGCTGCGATATTGTGCGTTGTGAATATGTGGTCGAGAAGGGCGCGATCGCTGATATCACCAACAATCAGCTTGACCTTCAAGACCTGTTCTACGAGTTCTCGATGTCCGTAGGATAGGTTATCCAGAACAATGACCTCGTAGCCTGCTTTAATCAGAGCTAAGACGGCATGGGAGCCAATATATCCTGCCCCCCCTGTAACTAAAATGGTAGATTTTCCCTGAGACACGTTTGTTCTTCCTAATCTAAAAGGGACTGAGGATTGGGGACTGGACGAGAATCTGTGCCTAACTGCCCTGCTACGCTAGTCCAATCCCCGTGAACCAAGCGGGACGCGATTTGCGCTGACTCTTTCAGAGTCGCTTTGAACAGAGCAGCAGCGCTTTGCGAGCGTCCATCACCGATCACAAAAATTTAAAGTCGTTGCCGCTCATCGAAGTAGCGGGAGATGGCATTGTCAAGAGTCGGCAGTAGTACGCCACGTTCGCTACCGAGAACGCTGTAGGTTGGTCGGGGAGCAACAAGACCAAGTTCTCGCGTGGGACGAGCTTCAACACGAGATGCATCAATACCAGCGATAGAAGCAGCTAACCGTGCCAACTCGGCCCAAGCGATCGCGCTATTATTCGCTAAGTGCCACAAGCCGCACTCTCCGTCAATTAACAAATCGAGGCTGGTATTCACCAAATCCGGGACATAGGTAGGCGAAACCACCGAATCCTCTGCTGCTACAAAGGTCTGCCCAGCGCTTAAATGACGCAGCGCGATGGTAACGAAATTATACTCATCCCAAGGCCCAAAGAATGCACTCGTGCGAATCACCAGCGCACAGGGATGAACCTTTAAGACCCGCACCTCCGCCTCAACTTTACTACGCCCATACACATTAAGCGGTGCGACTGCGTTGCTTTCTACATAAGGGGTGGAGCAAGTCCCGTCGAACACAAGGTCTGATGAGAAAGTAAGTAGTGGTACGCCCTGCCTCGCACAGCTAGCAGCGAGGATTGCTGGCCCTTCAGCGTTCACACGCAAGCAGGCATCCACTTCCCGCTCTGCATCATCTACCCGAACATATCCGGCAGCATTCACAACCGCCCACGGATGTAATTCAGCTAACACCTGATCAACAGACGCAGGGTTAGTAATGTCCATCTCCTGGCGTGTTAGTAGCTGGTACGGAATGCCTCGGAGATTGCACAGACGAGCAAAAGCTCTGCCAAGAGTTCCTCTGGCTCCAATAATTGCTAGTGGACGTACTGATTTGGGATTGTTCATTGTCCGTTGCCTCTTGTCCAACCCTCCACCTCCGGCTTCCCCCTTAGCAAGAGGGGTTGGAGGGGGAACCACTGACGACTGACAACTCACCGATGAATAGAACAGCCGTTCAGGTCGGTGCCACCATCCAGGTGTGTCAAGTATCGGGTGATCGGGTTCACGCCCCCTTGCTAAATCGCTTACCATCCGGGCAATTGCCGTAGGTCGGGGTTGTGGGCTACGCAGGTCGAACACCCCTGGCTCGTAGTGACCCTCACCGCGAGTTACCAGACTATTCCAGTCATAGGCCCCGAGGAGAGACCAAGCTGTCACAGCACGCACATCGACGCCCTCGTGCCGCAACCAAACCGCCCCATCCCAAATTTCCTTCAACCAGCGCAGTTGCTCTTCACGGGTGCAGCCGATGTGTACCTCGGTAACAGCCAGTGGTAGCCCGTAGCGTTCCCATGTTTCTTGCAGCAGTACCCGTGGTCCTGCTGTCCCCTCGGCACAAACACGCACTGCCTCTACGTCTGCATAGTTGTGTATGCCATTCCCTCCATGTGACCAAGTCGGGTAGCGTTCTGTGCGCTCATCTAGGAAGCGTTCGCTCGTTACGTAATGATTAATCCCAAGCACGTCTGGTGGGCAAGGATTGTCCAAAAACCACTCTAACTCGGCTTCATCAATACCCAAATCGCGTAGGTGATTCCAGATCAGCGTCGAGCGATTCAGGCGACCGCAAAGCAAATCGAAACTCAACCAACGCCGCTCATTTTCAAACTCTGCCTGATACGCGAGTAGCGGTGTGCTGTGGGTTTTACCTAAATCCTCGGTCTGCACCAGTTGGGCAGCAGGGTTGACCTCACGAATCGCTTGCATCGAGAGTACAGTGGCGCGGCACTCCGTAAGCAAGGCACGGGCAAAGGTTCGTCCATCTCGTCCATGAGGATACCAGTGACCGTACAATCCGCTAAACCGAGCTGTAGTCAATGGCTCGTTGACGGGTGTGTAATGGTCAACCCACGGATAGCGCTGTGCAACAGCACGGGCAAACTCGGCAAGTTTCTCAGGAAAGGCTGGATCGATGAGGCTAGTATGGCGGGGGCCGCTGCCGTGGTGAACCAGTCCAACGATTGGACGAATGCCAAGCTCGCGCAAACGCCCAAGTCGCTCCGAAGCCCATGACCAGTCAGCACTCATCTCACCGTTGGGTGCAGTCCGTTCCCACAGCACTGGATAGCGGATGGCGCGTATCCCAAGTTCTGCGAATAAGTTGAGGTCGTCTAGGCGCGTTGCGTGACCGTTTCGCTCCAACTGATCGAAATACTGGTCGCCTACGCGGTTAACTGTACATTCGACCCCAGCCCACATCTCTAGGGATGGGAAAATGAATGGCTCTGTATTCATTAGATTAGATTTGTGTCCTGATACAGGGGTTGCATATAGCAGTTCTCAAATGAGTGGAGTACACCTAACTTCTGCCATTTGCCTCATGCCTTATGCCTTATCAGCGACAGAACGGGAAGAAGCCAAATAAGAGACGATTGCAACTCGCCATACATTGGGCTTTTTGGTTCTGGTGATGAGTTCAGCATGATGGCATAAGCACTCACCAGAAAAGACTGTGAGAAGATGAGCCAAATTACTCTTTGATTGAGCAAATTTTCTTCGTAATCAATTCGTTCGCGGATAATCCGGTAAAGTTCGGCGGAAGAGGTTGGCTTTGGTAGGATAGTAGCTTCAGGCATAGAAACCTCTGGGAAAAAAGCTCTAAGCACAAGGCAGAAGGCAGAAGGTAGAAGTTAAAAATTCGTAGTACTCGCTCTCGCGAGAAGCAAGCTACGTAATTCGCAATGGGCTAACGCCCCGCTGCGAAGAGCGTAATTAATGTTTG
>CBKWLJ010000547.1:0-5564 GCA_966675205.1 uncultured bacterium | reverse complement strand
CGCAACACGAACTCCAATTCTGATGCCGATGTTTTCGGCATATACCAATAGACTATGGGATACTCATTCGTGGTTAGTCCAATGCCAGAAGCTGGAACTAAAGCTGTGAGTTCGGACTCGTCTTCAATGCATTCACCTCCTCTTGTTGCTCCACCCTGGCGATTATCCGGTGCAGGAGCGTTTGGACCACGTGGAGCCCTAAATTCCCATTGGTTGGGTAATTCGTTACTGAGGGAGCTACGGTAAACCGGAGACGGTACCTGTGCTGAGAGATTGACGGCTAATCCTAGTGTGAAAGCGATCGCTAGGATTGTCGTCACGATTGTGAAGCGAAAGGAACGTTTAAACCAAGCCATGAGCAGAGGATGGAAAAGAGAGCACAGTCTTTCTACCAAGATGGCAGAATACAGGACTAATGACCAAGTGAAGATACGATTTTGTTTCTCTTGAGTCTAAAATCAATCCAGGCACAACCAAGCTTGTTCAGTGAACATTTAGTATTTATGCTCATTTGCCTGTCGCGATCGCAAGCATCTTTCGGTGCCCCCAAATCCATGCCAACGATGATAAGTCTTACTCTAGGTAGATTAGGAGTTGCCTAAGAGCAGATATCCTGCTGAAGCAAGCGCTCTTGTATCTTGGCTCCTGCCAATCTTGTCCTTATTATGTATCCACCTTTGAGAGTTTTTGGCTGTGCAGTCGCAACCTTACTCGGTTCGTTGTACTCTGCTCAATCTTTGTGGGCAGCGATTCCCAGTCAAATAACTTCTATTGTACAAATTGAAGCTGAGCCATTCAAGCGAGATGAAATTGAGTTATTAAGCCTCAGTCAATTTTTTGAAACAAACTCAAGCAATCAGCCAGAATTAACAACGAATATCCACTTGAGCGTTTCGTCTGATAACAATACCAAAACTCGTGCCGAAAAGATTAAAACACTTAAAGAGTTAGTTGGGGTATATACTACCGTCAATGATTCTAATCAAACCATCAAACTGTCCCAATCGATCCTCGCCTTGGCACGAGAACTTGGAGAGTCCGATACTGAACTAAATCTCCTGTTGGCTTTAGGAGAGGCTTACAATTCTATAGGGAAACACAGTCAAGCCATTAAATCAGCTAGAGATAGCTTGTTACTGGCCAAAAAGTTGCAAAATTCTCAAGCTCAAGCCGTCGCTTTTTTAACATTAGCTCGGGCTTATCAATCTTCGGCATCAACATCAAAGGACTACCGAAAAGCAACAATGGCGGCAATCTCCGGCTTGACTACAGCTTGGACGATTCAAAACCAGCATTTAGAAGCAAACGCACTGGCCATTCTGGGAAGAATTTATAACTCAATCGGAGAAAAGCAAAAAGCTATGCTTTTTGCTCAAGAAGGATTAAAAGTAGCGAAAAAAAACGAAATTCCTAATGCAAAAGCAGCTTCACTCCTAACCTTGTCCGGTCTTTATTTAGAGCAAAGTAAATATCAGAATACGATTCAAACAACGACAGAAGGGAGAGAGATATTACAACAACTGAAAAAACGTGAAGAAGAAAGTGCTTCTTCAGTGATGCAGGGTTTAGCTTATTTAGGACAAGGCAACATCAAACAAGCCCTTAACTTAGCAGAGCTTGGGTTAGACATTTCCCAAGAAATCAAAAGTTCGCGCATTGAAGCGTTAGCACTGATCGTTTTAAGTTTAGCTTACTCCCAAAATAAGGACTTTCCCAAAGCATTAGACTTGATTAACCAAAGTCGGGAGATTGCCGAAACAATCAAGAATCGAGATTTAGAAGCCTTAGCTCTAGAAGTTCAAGGTGAAATTTATAGAAATGCAGGGCAAAAACAACAAGCGATCGCAGCGTATCAAGAAGCCATTTCTATTAATAATAGTTTCAGTGCTCTAGCGGGGGTAGCCCGTCTCTATCAAGAATCGGAGTTGTTAGCAACGGCTATTGCTTACTTCAAGCGAGCGGTTAATCAAAACGAACAACAATTGCCTAGAGTAATTGCGGGATTGCCAGAATGGTTACAACAATCTTTTCCCCAAGCGGTTCAAAATATAACTGGATTGGGTGCTACTAATGTCTATCGCTCGTTTACTAATTTACTTCTCGCTCAAACCCGTCCTCTAGAAGCGCAGCAAGTGATTGAACTGCTGAAAGGACAGGAACTCCGTGAGTATACAGGGAACCCTAGAATCAATAATACAGAGCAAGGTCAGCCTGCTAGTTTATTGCTTACACCCACGGAGGAACAGATTCTTGGGGAGTATGGTAGCCTCATTACCTTTGGTTATCGAATTGATGAATGCCAACAAATACGATGTTCAGAATTAGAACAATTATTACAACAGCGAGAAGCATTAACCCAAAACTATTATCAATCTTTAGAAGAGTTAGAAACAGCGATTCGCAAAAAGAGGGCGAATGATGAGGCATTTGTTGACCCGAATCAGTTTGCCCTCAAAGCGCAAAAAATTGTCGAATCTCAACCGGGCACTCTTCTCATTTATCCTTTGGTGCTAGATGATAAAGTCTGGCTGTTGTGGGCCTCTAAAGGTGGTATCCTCAAAAGCGAGGCAATTCCTGTCAGTCAAGCTGAGTTAGATTTAACCGTCTCGAAGTTTCGTCAGCTCTTACAAAATCGCCTTTCCAATCTTGATGAAGTGAAATTGACAGGAAAGCAGCTTTATGATTGGCTGATTAAACCGTTAGAAAAAGAACTCAAAGCCAATGACATTCAAAATCTAGTGTTTGCCCTCGATCGCTCAACGCGCTACATTCCCATGGGTACTTTATTTGATGGCGACAAATACTTGATAGAGAATTACACTGTTTCTACCGTGCTATCGGCTAACCTAACGGATACGGCAAGAGTGGGAACTCAAAATAGGGCAACGGGAATATCCTCTGATGTAGAATCGGCAAGAGAAAATAATGAATCTCCCTCATCTGCTTCTACCTTGAGTTTTGGAGAAAATTCAAGATCTAACCTGAACAGTTCAAAATCAACGGTTGATGAGACTACTATTTTGGGTTTAGGAGTATCAGAAGCGATCGCAGGTTTTAAACCCTTACCGAATGTCCCCCCCGAATTAGAAGCGATCGTGCGACGGGAATCTTCTGAAAAAGGTGTTTATCCAGGCCAAGAGTTTCTCAATCGAGACTTTGACTTTTTCACCTTGCGCGACAACTCATTGAATCACCAACTCTTACATATAGCGACTCACGCCAAATTTGTGCCAGGAAGAGCCAACCAATCTTTCTTACTACTAGGTACGGGTGAGAAGTTAGCAATTCCTGATATTGAAAGTTGGCTCAATTTACGCAACGTCAATTTAGTGGTGCTCTCAGCTTGCGAAACTGCATTGGGAGGTCCGGGATTGGATGGTAGAGAAATTGCTGGAATGGGTTATTATTTCCTCAAAAGTGGAGCTCAATCTGTGATGGCGTCTTTGTGGAATGTAGATGATCGCAGTACTCGCTTGTTAATGGAGCAGTTTTACAAAAACCTAGCTCAGGGAACGTCTACCTCACCTGTATCAAAAGCTAATGCACTGCGTCAAGCTCAATTGGCACTCCTCAAAGCTAAGAATTCACAGATGTTGAACCAACCGGGGAATCGCTGGCTATCTGATGAGCAAGAAAGCACCTTGCAGCATCCTTACTATTGGGCCGCTTTCATTCTCATGGGGAGTGGAGTTTAAGGCTTTTCATCTTAAGGTGAGTTACTATGGAATTGCTCAATGGCAACTCCCAAACATTAAGTTATTCAACTAGGAAAGAGGGCGCGTTGACTCAGTCGCAGTTTTCTCGAACCATCAAAACTATTATTGCGATCGCTCCTATCGCTCTGCTAGGTTTGTGTCTGAGTGCTACGGTAGTTAGGGCACAAGCGCAGCTATACAAACCCATCCCCGTGTCGGTGGGTAATCCCATTAAAGATACGCTTTCAGACAAAGACATTCCGACTGGCAAACAAGGATTTGCCCGAGACTATATCGTCACGTTAGAAGCAGGACAAGAAGTTACGATCGCTCTTGAATCAGAAAGCTTTGATACCTTTGTGATGCTCATCGCGTCTGATGGTTCTATCGTGGGAGAAAATGACGATAGTTCCGAGGGTGGTACTAATTCACTCCTCGTGACCAAAATTGATCAAACAGAAGACTATATTATTCGAGTGAGGGCATCGGGTGATACGAAGGCAAAGGGGCCTTTCACCCTCAAGGTGACACATCAACAATAATTCGTAATGCGTCAAGCAAGTAATTTGTAATTAAAAGGCGGGTTAAGGAGCTCCTTTTCCAGCCAAATATAATGCCCTAACCCTATCTCCGTTGCTATAAGACAATTGAGACTTAAAAACGCCAGTCAGCGCTTGCTCACTATCCTCTTCCTGCTCATCGTGACTCCTCTCGGCTTTCTCTCCAAGTCTTATACTGGCTTGGGGGACGAGTGGGTGAATGGCTTTAGTGGCGATATTCTCTACGAAATTTTTTGGTGTTTATTTATATTTTTGCTGATACCCGCTAAAAAGACAGTAACCTTAGCTCCGATATGGGTTTTCGGAATTACCTGTGGATTAGAATTTCTACAATTGTGGAAAAATCCATTTTTGGATGCGCTTCGTACCACATTTATTGGCAGAACATTGCTTGGTACTACTTTTGTTTGGTGGGACTTTCCTCATTATCTGGTCGGTTGCCTGATTGGTTGGTTAACGTTGCGGCAAATCTGGCGGTTTGATCAAGATCAAAAAACAAGAGCTAGGAATTAGTCAGCGGGAGTATAGTTAAACTTATAGAGTTCTTTAAAAGCCCAAAAAATCATTATTAAAACAGCGTTTTACCAAATTGATGGACTCTACGATTACTGCTTAATAAGTTCTGCGATCGCTACTGGATGTTCCTCTTCATCAACAGGTTGTAAGACTATATCCTCGAACCAATGATGAGAAGTACTGTCTATCACCACCTCTAGTTGATAAATTTGACAAGTATTGATGTATTCACAGCGGCCAAACACAAAACCGTAAATCTTAACCCACTGTTCTGGATCGAACTGATTGTACGCTTGAATCTCTTTAATCGAGATTGTTTCGTTCATTTCCCTACAGCACCTGATTTTTTACAAAAAACCCCAGCGTCCTTCCACCGGGGCATTCATGAAACCTGATAACTTTCTCTCGTATGTTCGTCAAACTCTAGCATTCCTGCTTATTTCTACTTATCTATCTACAGAGTAAGAACATTGTTAATCTAGATTGTATAAATTAATACTTTAAAACTTTAAGTTTATAGAATATGGCAATTCTTCGCCATCTTAAGTTAGACGCGGAGAATTTTCACCCGTCAAATTGACTGTGGTGGACTACTAGGTAGTAACAGTTGCTTCTGCTATGGAAGCTCTAATGTTGATGGCAAACCTTGTCCACCAATCAGGGCAAACCCCTTGACACTTAAGCAAAAGCTTATGTATCCTGATAATAGTTAAGCATTTGCTTAAATATAAACGCTTGTGATGAGTAGACCTGCTGCTAGTGCTGATATTTTTCAAGCGATCGCAGATTCAAC
>CBKWLJ010000546.1:0-5596 GCA_966675205.1 uncultured bacterium | reverse complement strand
CTACCACCAGCCAATGCAGTCTGTGTGACAGTTGAGGGTGCGGAATGTGGGTTACAGTAAAAAACTTACGGCGAAACAGATAAAAACAGCCCCGGACAGCACCGATTGGGAACCGTCCGAGCCGTTATCGCAAAAGGCAGAGGGCTGGGGGCAGAGGGCAGAAGGGAAAGATGGACGGGTCAAGGTTTCAGGATGAAAGCGAGAGTCAAGAGTCGCCAATGCGACTGCTATAAATTTACTGAATTTGAGAAGAAGCGCACTCAACATCCGCAATCCACTCTCCATGAGGTGTTATCTTCGGCGCGGAAGCCGTGAGAACAACCTGCCCTTGCTCATTGAGCATCCACCCTTGTGCTTCCACCAGCTTTTTGGGAACCGAACTTCTAGTCGTTGTAGCGCTTGGAGGAGTGTTAGTCTCTGTGTCAGAGTCAAGAGTAACCCAATTTGCGATCGCCAAATCGGCTTGTAACGGTTCATTAGGACTCGGTGGTATACCCCCCCGTCCTGTGATGATAAAGCTGCTGCCTTGATTGGCTCCTTCAGGGGTACATCGGCGGTCAATCTGCTCTGATGCATCTACTACATTAATCGGTAACTGAGCTAATCCTCGGCTGGGATCGACATTCGTGAGCAAATCAAGTTGAAACTCGCCATCTAAGCCAAACTCAGAACTAGCGGTGATGTCACTCAACGGCGTCAGGCGAGGGCGAAACTGTAGTCCATAAATCCCTTGAGTGGTGATATTGATATTACCGCCTCGTCCCTCAAAAGCATTAGCTTTGATATCGCTGTTTTCTTTGGGGACAGCGACGATGAAAGAGCTATTAATCGTGATGTTGCCACCATCGCCACCTTGTTGTGCTGTGCCTGCTGTAGTTGAAATTTGGCTATTGCGTCGTAGGAGCAAAAGTTCTTGCGTATTGAGGTTAATTTCTCCACCTTGACCGGATGTTGTCTCTGCGGTGATTGTTCCTTGATTATCTAAAACAATTGTGCGAGCTGAGACGTTGATTTGCCCCGCCGCACTGTCTGGAGAACCCATACCTTGAGCGCGGCTGAATAAGCCACTTCGTTCTCCATCGTTATCAACCAACTCCGGACCAAATTGTTGGAGCCGGGACATAAATGTCGGATCGGTTCCAGAGAGCGTGACATTGCCTGTGAGATTTAACGTAAGATTGCCTGCACTGCCGCCACTGAAGGTACTAGTGAGCAGTTGTCCGCCATCGGTTGCCTCTAAGGAATTAGCATTAACGTTAATATCCCCACCTTTGAAGTTACTGCGAGTTCTAGCACTCAACACAGCTCCTTCAGATACGCGCAGCGTACCCGTCCGGATATGAATGTCTCCTCCCTGCCCTATTGCCCCTGACTCAGAAGAACTGATGAATCCACTTGAGAATCCTCCAGCGACAAAATCTTTTCCAAGAGTAATTAAAGTTGCAGGGGCGACACCCAAAACATGAACAAAATCAGAAGTACTAACTTTGATCGTTCCCGCGTTTCCCTGCCCCTGAGTTAGCGATTGCACCTGTGCTCCGTTGGTTAAGGTTAGCGATCGCGCCTGAATGTTAATGTTGCCTGCATTCCCAACAGCTTTAGATTCTACAGTGCTAAAGATTCCTGTACTCGCAGCATTACTAAGACTAGGGAAAAATCCGACTCCGGGCAGTCGAATCTCAAGAGCATTAATTGGGTTTACTAAAAACTCCTCTTCTGAAGAGCGGATACTTTCGCCCCCCAAGACCAAAATATCACCATCAATTGATAAGACAATATCCCCTGCATTTCCTTGAGCAAAGGTACTCGTCGCTAGTTTAGCTTTATCGCTTAAGGATAGCGATCGCGCTCGAATCTCAATACCCCCACTACTAACTCCCATGGGTATTTGTTGAGAATCCCTAGATCTTGTAAAAAAGCTTGGGAGATCGACAGTACTGAACACATTGGAATCCACCAGATCAACGGTATCGCTTTGAATGAAAATCTTGCCTGCATTGCCCTGAGAGAAAGTACTGGCAGCAATTTTCGAGTCTGTGATCTCAACAGACCTAGCACGAATTTCAATGCCACCACTATTACCAGTAACATTTTGTGAACCCCCAGAACCACTCACCGTGCTGAAAATTGCGGCACCATTGGTTAAAACAAGAGAATCATCAACATCAATGACAATCTTGCCTGCATTGCCTTGGAAAAAGGTACTAGCCAGGAGTTGAGCACCATCATCAATTTGTAGCGCTCTAGCACGAATCTGAATACCGCCACTGTTTCCTCTAGCAATTTGGTTTCTTTGAGGAAAAACAGGAACACTTACAATTCCACTCATCGAGCCTGAGATTACAACCCAATCCTTGGCGTTAATAAAAACTCCCCCTGCATCTCCCAAGCCACGGGTAATAGCGCCAATCTGAGCACCATTAGTAATTGAAAGTGACCCTGTGGACAGACGGATATCTCCACCTCGACCAATGGCTCCAGAGTCTACAAGACTAAATACTGCACTAGGGAACCTTGGCTTCAAAAAACTGAACAAATCATCCACAGAAGGATTGTTTGCGTTGCCACTCAAAGAAGTCGTATCACGGACTTGAAAGGTGATACTTCCAGCATTGCCGCGCCCATAAGTTGCAGTGCCGACTCTAGCACCGTTTGTTAGAGCAAGCGCTCCAGTGATGAGTTCGATGTTGCCGCTATTGCCGATCGCGCCTATGCCAACAGAACTATAGATTCCACTCAAGAAACCGTTGCTTCCGAAACCATCGAATGCCAGGAAATCGGAATTGATGGTTACATTGCCTGCATTACCTCGCCCAAACGTAGTCGAATCAATCTGAGCGCCGTTACTTCCAACCAGCGAGCCGGTTTTAAGCACAATATTTCCCGCGTTGCCATTCGCGCCTGGGTAGACTTGAGCGAACAACCCTGTTAAAAGATTGCTGCCTGAACCATCAATTTGAATCGATTCAGTACCATTGACTTCCAAGGTTCTACCTGACTGAAACCCTAACGTACTCGATTCAATCTGAGAACCTGCTTTGAGGATGATTTGCCTGCCTTGCAGGCGTACATTTCCACCCCCAATTCCACTTGCATCGACTGTTGCCTGTTGTAAGAGTTGAATATCCCGAAAATTTTGTACGCCTCCATAATCCAATGTCCATCCATCCGCAAGCGGCACGAGAGTGACTAAACTGTCTGCACCCACACTGCCCAATTCAATTCGCCCACCTGTACTCTTGAGTGTCCCTCCCTCTAGCACGACATCACCGCCAACCAAGGCTAAAGTTTGATTGCTCGCTAACCGCAATGCATTGGGTGTATCAATCAAATCATTTGTTAATCGCGTTCCTTGTCCATCTCCCCGCACCAAGATTTGCCCTGGATTGGTACCAAACTGTAACCCAATCGGTACACTGATAGTGAGAAGTGAAGTAGTTTGATTGGGTGTAGTACTGAACTGGCTGGCATCTGCAAAATTTATACTTTTTGCTGTACTCGCCACAAACGACCCCTGTAAGTCTAATCGGGCATTGGGACCAAATAAAATACCATTGGGATTGAGTAAGAATAGATTGGCGTTCCCGTCCACACCCAGTACGCCTTCAATATTCGAGACGGTTCCCCCTGTAACCCGTGTAAGGATATTCTGCACATCGATAGGATTGGCAAAATACACTCGCTGTCCATCACCCACGTTGAACTGGCTGAAACTGTGAAATAGATTGCCCCCACGTTGATCACCGCCGTCGATGCGATCGCTCACCGTTCCCCGAATCACCACACCGGGAGTAACCACAGAACCTTCAGCTCCTAGCGTGGTATCCGGTGTAATTTGGGCCCGAGCCATACCACCGCCCAGTACGATCGCTTCTATCACCCCCACCCAACTGATCCAACTTAACCGCCTGTACCAACCGAGCCAGTATTCAGTTACCACAGCGCCTTCCTTGGAAAAATTCAATCAAATGCATCAATTTTTATCTTGTGTTCCAGAGTCCCAACAGTAATGTTTTATCATCATCCGTTCGAGCATTTAACCGTTCGGAGTCGAGAAAGTTTTGAATATATTCATGGTCTGACTCTGGATGATGAAATTCCCCAAGATACTGTTCTAAAGGCTTAAAGAATGGTGAGAAAGGTGTCCAATCTCTTATTTGAATTGCCACCCTTTCTAGTCCATCGGTTGAGGCACAGATAAATGTTTGTTTACCAGATAGCACTTTAACTTGCATTTCATCTAAAGCATTAGCTGAAGTAACAAACGTAGTTTGGTTGACAAATTCTCCCTTATCGGGTTGAAAAATAAGTTTGTATTCTTCTCCCTGTAACCGGACAACCATAAATCCATCGCCAATTTGCATAGCGGCAAGCCAATCAGGAGTCGCGACAAAGACTAAAAGGGTACAGGCTAAGTCATTGATTGAGTAATTGTTATTAACTGCTTGTTGTTCTAAAGTCGCTACAACCTCTTGTACTATTTTGGTAAAGAATCCTCTCGCTTCCTTCCGAGTCAGGGGAGAGGATAAGCGTTCTGCCGGTTGGGGCGATCGCTCAATTTCTGCAAAAATTTTCATCACCGTTTCTACGGCTAATTTCGCGCCAACATCGGAATGTTTCGCACTACCAGCCCCATCAGCAACAGCTCCTGCGATCGCATCCTCAAAAATGCAATAATTTCCGTAATCTTGACAGGGAAGTTGCTGTTTTTGATGACGAGTTCCTATCGAGGAACAGACAACGGCTTTCCAAGCCATGAATCTCTCTAATTTTATGTATTAATTTGACCCCATCCCACAGGAGGAAGCGCTACAGCTTCCCCAATTTTGCCGCTAGAAACTCGTTTCATAGACGTGCTTAACCAAACAAATAAGGAACTAAAATCCAGCCCGGTTAACGTTACGGGCGGACGTTCAGGTGGGGCAATTTGTTGAAGCGTATTCATATCTGCACCTTCAACCGCAACGGCGAAGAACGAGAATTTACCCTTTGTCTCACCCTCTCTTATCCGCTGTGCAGCCCCGTGCCAGCTATCAGTCGGTGCGCCATCCGTGATGAGGAATACCCAAGGGCGATAATACTGAATGCCGTTTTCTTTATAGGTTGCTTTGCGAGTTTCCAGTAAATTTAGAGCATATTCGATCGCTTGACCCATAGGCGTCACCCCATCTGCGAGTAGCGGCGGTGGTGTGAAGGAGTCAACGGTGACAAAATCTTGGAGCAATTTCACCGGGCCAAAGGTAACAATCGCCACTTCTACACTCAGGGATGCTTGTGTATCTTTGAGTAAATCCTCCTTGAAAACACCAATTCCTCGATTCAATTCCTGAATCGGTTGACCAGCCATTGAACCAGAAGTATCCAGTAAAAGTATGACTGGGCAACGATTTTCCGGGTTTTCCGCAAATTCCGGTAATCCTACAGGCATATTCAGGCTCAAAATAGTTGTGTTTGAGTGCGTTCGTCCTTGTTATTGTATATGCTCAGATTACGGAATGAAGGGTAAACTCCCACACCTCATTAACAATTCGTAGTTCGTAATTCGTAATTGATAGAAGTCTAAAACTTTCCTCCAAAACCTCTGCGACCTTTGCGA
>CBKWLJ010000545.1:0-5605 GCA_966675205.1 uncultured bacterium | reverse complement strand
CGTTGATATAGCAATCACTCAAAAAACCTCTAGCTCTATTTTGTGGACTCGCAATTTAAGCAGATAGCTATGGTGCCATTTACTTTCAGCTTCCTTAAAACTAGATGGTCTAGATCAAGTCATGCTGAGTTGATTTAAGCTTTTCAAGCTATACCTCAAACTAAAATTGTTAAATCCTGCCTAAGATAGATACAGAATATTCCAAACTAGCTTTGAAGTCGCTATACGAGCCTGTCAGTAGGATGGCTAACAGCTACTGCTTGCTTTTTAACGGATAATGAAGTGCGCTAACTTCTTGCCTCTAGAGGAAAGGCTTTACTCAATTATGTTAGAGATTAACCTTTACTTTTCATTGTATCGAAACCCTCTCTCAAACACCAGAGCGAAGTATTAAATGGTAGTGGGGAGAAAGCTCTCGAATGGAGTTGAAGTATTGAAAATTATAGGGTTGAAGGTTATTAATGGGTCAATCAGCACTTTCACCTGACCAACGTTCAACTGTCCAATGTTCAACGGTATCGGGGTTAGCGCACCAGGAACGCAGTGCATTCAACATGAGATGTTTGTGGAAAGAAATCAGCCGGTTGAACATGGGTTAACTGGTAAATGCCACTTTTGCAAAGAAGTTTGAGGTCGCGAGCCAAAGTGGATGGCTTACAACTGATGTAGATAATGTGTTTTGGGCAAGTATGAATCAGGGTATCGATCACAGTGCGATCGCATCCCTTACGCGGTGGATCGAGTAGGACAATATCTGGTGCGATCCCCAGTTGGGGGAGCAAGGTTTCAACCGCTCCAGCTTTAAACATGACATTGTTAATCCCATTAAGTTGGGCATTATGTTGGGCTTGTTCAACCGAGGTCGATTGCACTTCTAGCCCAATTGCCTCTCGCACTCGTTTTGCTAGGGGGAGAGTAAATGTACCGATACCACAATAGGCATCAACTAACACTTCATCGCCTGTTAAGGCTAACTGTTCCACAATGACGTTGAATAGTGCCTCAGCGACTTCCGTGTTGACCTGGAAAAACGTATCGGGCCGCAGATGGAATTCAATCCCAGCAAACTCCTCTCGCAAGTAAGGTTGACCTGCGATACAGCGAGTTTCCTCGCCAAAAATCACATTGCTGCGGTGCGGATTGCGGTTGACACACACACTCACTAAGTTGGGATAGCGAGTCAACCAGTTTTGAGCTTGCGTTTTAAGGTTTGTTAAGCCCCAGTCGGTTGTTACCAACGTTAGCAGCATCTCCCCAGTCCGGCGTCCAATCCGTAATGAAAGATGCCGTAATTTTCCTTGGTGACGGCTTTCGTCATAAATTGACCATCCCTGCTGCTCAATATCCTGCTTAATTTCCGCTAAGAGGGGATTTAAACGCGAATCTTGGATTGGGCATTGATTGAGATTAATCAGTTGATGGCTACCTTTCTGGTAATAGCCTGCTTGCACATGACCTGTTGCTGACCGTTTCAGGGGATAAGTCGCCTTGTTGCGATAGTTCAAGTCAGCGTCAGAGGCTAAAACTGGGGCAACGGGGGGGAAAGTGAATCCACCAATGCGTTCTAGAGCTTGCACTACCAAGTTGTGCTTGACTTCTAACTGGTATTTGTAATCAATCGGTTGCCACTGACAGCCACCGCACTTATCAGCCACAATGCATCTAGGTCGGATGCGATCAGGAGATGGCTCTAACAGCTGGTGTAGCTTTCCTTGAGCGTAATTGGATTTGACACGAACCAAACGAACCAAAACGCGATCGCCTGTTACCGTATCTGGAACAAAAACTACTCGACCGTCCAAGCGACCAACGCCTTCACCCGTATCATTGAGGTCTGTAATCACCATTTCGACTAGCCGACCTTGTTGCCAAGAGTCTGGGGTGGGATCGTCGTTTATTGGATCTGTAGCACCAGGCAGCTGGGTTGTAGACACAGTGTTCTCCTCCCTTTATTTGTGTCGCCTAGAGTCGTTAAACTACAAATGTTACCTAAGTTAACCCGATAAGATGAGCGTAGTTAGCCAAGTTATTCTCAAAGCAGACGACGAGCTTCGGTATCCCAGCTCCGGCGAACTCAAGAGTATCAATGAGTTTTTGAAAACGGGCGAACAGCGGATGCGAATTGCTTCCACCCTAGCAGAAAATGAAAAGAAGATTGTTCAAGAAGCCAGTAAGCAGCTTTGGCAGAAGCGTCCTGACTTCATCTCTCCTGGCGGCAACGCCTACGGGGAGCGTCAACGGGCACTCTGCTTGCGTGATTACGGCTGGTATTTGCGGTTAATTACCTATGGAGTCCTTTCTGGTGACAAGGAGCCGATTGAAAAAATCGGTTTGATTGGAGTCAGAGAGATGTACAACTCTCTTGGTGTGCCAGTTGCTGGAATGGCTGAATCAGTCCGTTGCCTGAAAAATGCTTCTTTAGCATTACTCAGCAAAGAGGATGCACTAGAAGCGGCTCCCTACTTTGATTACATTATTCAAGCCATGTCCTAGTTCCTTCTTGGGACATTCTCTTGTAGGTGAAGTCAGAATTCTGGACTTAAGAGCAAGGAGCCAGAAAAAGCCTGCTTTTAACTGTATGCAAGAGAACAAAAAAACTGAAAAAGTTCTTTATCATACATTCTTTCTGTACTTCTGACTCTCCAGCCCTCTGTACAGACGAAGCCTTTGGGTCTAAATTTATTGCGTTAAGCCTAGATTTAATACACGAAGGCTTCGCCTATACAGGTGCTGACTTCTGGTCAATGAGTTAACTTTGTCAAATACAAAAAACCGACCGGCTGGAAGCCGTCGGCTTGTAGTGTGTTCCCTATTGATGACTCGGCTAGAGTTCAGTCGTTCATTAGTATGCAAAAATTGAGCTATATGGGATAGCGATCTTGATCAGCCGAATGTTGTGAATCTGATCACTCTCAAAAGTCACCAAAAAAGCGTACTGAATGCTTTGGGAGCAACTGAATGCCATTCAGCTAAACTTTATATAAGCTTTTTAGTGCAGCACTCTGTTCAATACAGCGTAGATATCTTGAGTGATCAAACCTCTCACTTCCTGTTACATCTGATGCACACTGATTATCAAAAAAGGATGAGTCAACTCGATACCAATTCACGATAGCTCGGGACAATTCGTCTAGTTACTCTCCTCTTGACGTTTTGGAATTGAGAATATCTATTTGTAGTGCATGACCTGCGAAATAGAATAAAACTAAATTATTGCCTAATTTTCAGAATTCCATACATCCCTCTCTCCTCTTGATCAATATTGCTTGTGAAGAAACTGCCTTGGACTTCACTATTGCTTCTTTTATGTACCTACGGCGTCTTTGGCTGGCTACTCAATGATTTGTACAGCTCTCGAGTACTCTGGTTAATAGGAGCAGCATATATCCTACTCATTGCTTTAGCCTTAACCGATCCTCAGAGGTTGATTAGAAGCTTCTATATCAGCTCTCTAAAATCAGATAGCAGAGCGTTTGTTTCAGTGATTGTCGGTGCTTTTGTCGCGGTTGTCTTCATGCACTGGATTGGGATTTTTGCCCGGATTTTGGTTCTGATCTCTGCTGGTGCATTGGTACGGTTAGATCTACAGACCGCAGGTTACAGTAAATGGCAATCCTTTGGAATTTTAGTGATTATCTCTTTATCAGGTTTTGGTTTAGGTATATTGGCAAAGCAGTGGGATTGGCTGATTTAGGAATTACATCTATCCGCAATAGCACCTCTCGTAATCAACTTTCTCCAGGATTCACAACAAGCGGTGAATTTCAATCGGTTAGTGGTGGTCGAATCTTTACGGTTCCTTCTGGTGTGTTAATGATTTGACCCCCTAGTGACTCAATACGACTGATTACAATCTGACGAGTCCGGTCATCTGTGACATTATTTAAAATCATTGCCCAAGCCGCCACTTGTGCCGACTTGCTGACTGGGTTACGAGCAAGAAACGCAGCGGTTTGACGAGAAATTGCCGCAACCATCTGACTTTCATCATCAGGATAGATGCTTGCCCAGTCTGCTGCCTTCTCAAAGGATTGCCGTGCTGCTTGAGCATCACCCAAAAACAACAACTCATCAATTCCCTTCTGACGCCAAACATAGTAAGACTGGGGTGGAGACTTAGGGGACATTGAGTGTAATCCTTTCTCCATTAAAGCTAGTGCTACTTCTGGCTTGGCAGCGTACAAAGAAATACTGGTAGATAAAAGGATGTAGGCTTCTAAGAAACGAGGATCGCGAGCGACAATAATTTTGAAGTACTCTGGAGAAAGAGCATAACCTGTCTGTAAACGAGCATCATCATCCCCAAAGTATTGAAGGAAATTCAGAAAGACCCAATTAGCAAGCAAATTATCGAACCCAAATGCCGGAGTATGCTGAAGTAGATTGAGGCGCAACGCCTCGGAGTTCACCTCTCTCTGGAGAACTTTGGGTGAGGCGTTTTTACTTGTGCTCCTTAACTCATTAAGCTGAGGCACTTGTAGCAGTCCAACCGCTAAAATACAAACGACGGCAACGAGAGATGCTACTACTACTTGAATCGGGTTTTGACGAGATTGAGAAAACATAAACACATCAGTCAGCTACTGAGTGATTATAGTTTTCAGTCAGCGTCACTGTGCTGTTGCTGTTTAAAGTTTGGGTGGGGGCGATCGCTAAACGCAATAGACTGGGTAAGTTAAAGATAGCGCTGATCACAGCAGCCCAAGCTGCCAGCAACACCACCAAAGCTCGATGAACCATAACTTTACAAAACTTTGGATAAGGCATGACCGAAAACACATCGTCTCAGAAACCCATTCAGCGAATTCTCATTCTCCTCTCAGGCATAGCATTTCTTGGCACCACATTGTTTGGCATGGCTGAACTCTTTAATAACGCTTTCCAACAGCCAGAAAACAAAGGCCAAACAGCGTCTACTGCTGCCAACTCGCAACTGGAAGCGCAGGTACGCGGGTATGAAATAGTTTTACAACGGGAGCCAGAGAATCAGTTGGCTTTGCAGGGATTAGTGCAGGCTCGCATACAAATGAACGATTTGCAGGGGGCGATCGCACCGATGGAAAAACTAGTCAAGTTGAATCCAGACAATCCTCAATACAAAGCCTTGCTAGAGGGAATCAAGCAGCGAGCTGGGACAACAGGGACAGCGCCAGAAAAGAGCGATCGCTCACAAACGGATAAAAAATAAACTACGAACAGATGAGCCAAAGATTAACTGAAGCCAACATTAACGAGTGTAAAGCTAAATTCAACCTCAGCTATCACGTTCCTTATGCTTTTATCTGCCAACAACTGGTCGGATTTGAAGGAAAAGATGTTCTTGAAGTTGGGGGAAGCTTACCGAAAGAGTTCGTGTTGGACTATCTTCATGTGAAATCTTGGTCTGCAATAGAAACTCCTGATTATGAGGTTGCTCTTAAAGAAGTAGGTGGATTGTCTCACGAAGGCACAATTATTGGTAATTTCAATGATTTTTCTAATCTGGGTTTTAAAAATAGAGAGCTCGGTTCATATAATTTTTTCCTAGAAAATATTGAAGATTTACCGAGTGAATACTACAGTAAATATGATTTAGTTTTTTCGATCGCGGCTTTTGAACATATCC
>CBKWLJ010000544.1:0-5633 GCA_966675205.1 uncultured bacterium | reverse complement strand
CCCAGCTTGCCCAGGGCAATAGCGGCATTGACTCGCACCAGTTGTTCAGGGTTATTCGGAGGTGGGGGGTATGACGTTGTGCCTGGAAAGAACGATGGCAAAGGGGGTGGCAAAGAGGGTAGCAAGCCGTATCGATTTGAGGTGGGTGGCACATAACGCCCTGTATCCTCCAGTAGGGCTACTAAGCCAGGAACCGCAGATTGAGCCGTCCCTCCTAGATTGCCCAGCAGTTTTGCCACTTCTAAGCGAACGATGGGCTCTGGTGCCTTTAATGCCTGGACTAATCCTGGTAATGCCTCTGTCCCTAGCAACTCTAAAGCTTCGCTTGCAGCATTACGAACCGTAAAATTGTCATCTTGAAGTGCACTGAGCAATGGGGCAGTAGTGCTAGCATTCGCTTCCGAGCCGAAGACTTTACGTAGGAGTGAGCGTGAGTCTCGAAAAACTTCGGCTGCACTGCGACGCAGGTTAGGGTCAGGGTGCTGTAAGGCTTCTAACCAGTGAGGTAGTAGAGGTATAGAAGCTCCGATTTCGGAGAGCGCCCATGTGGCATTGAGTTTTACCCAAGGATCGGGGTCTTGCAAGGCTTGAGTGAGGGGGGGTGTGGCTAAGGTTCTAGCGGGTAAACCAATTTTTCCCAGCGCTGCGATCGCTGTAATCCGCAGCAGGTTTTCGGGGTTTTCCGGAGGCGTAGGTGGACGGCGACGCTGTCTAACACTTCTTTGGGAGGAAATCGAAGGTATTGCACTATATAAATACGGTGCAACGAAACGCGACTCTGGAACGATCGCTCTTCGCCCATCATTGATCATCTCAATCAACCCAGGAATGGCTGGTGTGGCGGCATCAGTAAGATTTCCCAGCACCTCGACCACGCCACTTTTGACTAGAGGATCGGGGTCATCCATCGCTCTAACCAATGCTGGAACAATATTTTGTTCGGTATCGCTAAGTTGTTGAATAATTTCCCGACGCTTTTCAACATCGGCCGTGCGAAGTTGTTCCACTAACTCGGCAACGACGATGGGTTTGGCAGTCTCTCGATCTCCCGGTCTAGCTGGCAAGGCTGGAGGCAAGCTAAACGTTTCTCTTTGAGCTGCGGCAGGCGTCTCGTCAGCCAGGAAAGTCAGAATTGTTAACAGGCTCAAAGCCAAGCAGATTCGAGAACTCATGGGATTTTACCACTTGGAGTTTTGTGATGAAAGTAGCTGAGGTTTAATAGACTTCTTAGCATAAAGAGAAATTGAAATTTTTTAACCAGTAAAGGCGCTTGGGGTAGGGAAAAGGTTAAAGGTTAAAGGGAAAAGAAGGGGGCTGACGGGTGGCATCAGATTAAGAAAAAACAAGAACAATAGAGTTGTTCAAAAAAAACTTGAGTACAAGCTGACTGATTCAGTAAGATTTTGATTGATCGATCAGTCAAATATCATCATGCCTGTACGCGAAGTGCGAGACCCTGAGACCAGGCGACAGCAAATAATTGACGGCGCATTCCAAGTTTTTGCTAGCAAAGGTTTTGAGAAGGCGACCAACAAGGATATTGCTGCGGCGTCGGGAATTGGCTCGGCCGGTTTGATCTACCACTACTTTAAGGATAAAAGCGACTTGTTTCGGGAGGTGGTGGAGCAACACCTACCCGTCCTCCAATTGTTGACCCACACTGAAGAGGAGATGATGGACAGGCCCCCACGGGATGTCCTTACTCTTTTTGGTCAAGCTTTTCTGAGAGTCTTAGAAGACCCTAAGTCAATTGCCTTGATGAAACTGCTGATGGGTGAAGCCTTCCGGCACCCCCTGATTGCAGGGATGCTTAACCAAATTGGGCCGAGTCGTTCTATTGCCTTTTTAACTCGCTATCTGGAGCAACAGATGTCTGCTGGAGTCCTCAAACCCATGAACCCAGGCGCAGCAGCTCGCTGTTTTGTCGGTTCTTTAGTTGCTTATATGGTCACACGGGAAGTCTTTCTCCAGCCGGATGCCAAGCAAATTAGCTCCGATACGATGGTGGCAACTGCGGTGGAGGTTTTCTTGCAAGGGATAGAGATTTCTCTACCCGACGCGAATAACCACAGTTAAAGGCAATATTTTTTTGGGAAAAAACTGATTGATCGATCAATCAGCTTTGAGTTTTTAGAGTTTATTATCACGGTGCCGCCATGACAAAAACGCAGACCGATCCCCCCAATGACTCTAGACAAGCTCCTAGCAATCCCGTTTGGGAAAAGGAGCAACCGTTTGATTCGCAACAGTCGCCTCCTCCCGAACCTCAACCCCCTGCGAAGAAGCCCCAGCGAAAGATTCCCAAACCGGTGAAAATTTTGGGTGCGATCGCACTTCTGGTTGGGGTAGGATATGGCATCTATCGTGTGTTCTTCTATCAACCCGAGCCTCCGGGGCTATTTTTGAGCGGTCGGATTGAGGGCCGCCAAACCGATGTATCCGCCAAAATCGGAGGAAAAGTCGAGCAAGTCGCTGTTCGAGAAGGCGAGATGGTGCAGCCCGGTGAACTCCTCGTCAAACTTGACGACTCCGAATTGCGAGCTCAGCTTCAAGGCGCTGCTGCACGGGTAAATGAAGCACAGGAACGGTTGGAACGCGCCCGTCAACAAATACCCGTACTGCAAGCCCAACTCCATCAAGCCAATCTCACCACCCAGCAGGCAACTCAAGAAAGTCAAGGCCGAGTCGTAGAGGCAGAAAATGCTATGGCGGTAGCAAGGGCACAGCTAGGAGAAGCCCAGGAAAATCTGAGGCTTGCCGCAGTCAGACAACGGCGCACTAATTTTTTGTATGCTCAAGGTGCTGTATCTGCTCAGGAACGGGATGAAGCGAATGCGGCATTGGGTGTTGCTCAAGCCCGTGTTAAGGCAACTCAACAACAGATTCAATCAGCACAAGGACGGTTAACTCAAGCCCAATCTGCCCTCGATAACCCATCCATTCGCGCTGCTGCGGCCCAACAAATAGAACAACAAATTGCCCAAGCCCGTACTGATGTCTCAGTAGCACAACAGCAAGTGCGCGATGCCCAAGCCGCACAAGCGCAAATTCAAGCGAATTTGGATTATTTGACAATTGAAAGCCCACTCGCCGGGAATGTAATGACTCGTTCTGTAGACTCCGGTGAAGTCGTTGCAGCTGGTGAACCTCTTGTCACGATAGTCAATCTCAACAATCTCTACCTGCGTGGCTTCGTCCCAGAAGGAGAAATTGGTAAAGTCAAACTCGGTCAGTTAGGACGGGTTTATTTAGATAGCTTTCCCAATCGACCCCTAGAGGCAACCGTTTCTCGGATAGACCCCAAAGCCAGTTTTACACCAGAAAACACCTATTTCAAAAAAGACCGGGTGACTCAAGTATTTGGTGTTGAATTGACCTTAGATAATTCCCAAAATCTGGCTAAACCGGGAATGCCTGCTGATGGTCGCATTCTCGTACCAGAAACGCAACAAGAACGTTCTAAAAATGGGTTGCCTCTACCCTGGAAATAAACAATGACCAAAATAATTCGTAATTCGCAATTCGTAATTCGGAATTAATTAATTCAGGATACAAGCTTCATTATTCTATTGATGGAGAACAAAGAAGCGTGCAGCATCAATATTCAAGCCCCTAAATCTATTTATGGAGTTTAATTCCGAATTACGAATTAATAATTGCAAACTGGAGCGAAGCGACTTGACTGCAACTCAAAAAGCAGGTGCTAAAACCCAGCGTGCCAACGCCCCTGTTATCTCCATCCGAGATTTGCAGCACTGCTACGGCAAGCAAAGCCGTGAAGCTGTCGCAGGAATGAACTTGGATATTTATCCAGGTGAGATTTTTGGGCTAATTGGCCCGGATGGAGCAGGCAAAACTACAACCTTTCAGATTCTTTCCGGTGTGATGCCTCAGACAAGTGGCATCGTTGAAGTGCTTGGTGCTCAGCCTAGAGCGGTGCGTCTGCAAATGGGTTACCTCACTCAACGCTTCAGCCTCTATCAGGATATGAGCATTGAGGAAAATTTGCGCTACACCGCAGGATTACGTGAAGTCAGTGAAGCAGCATTCAAAACTCGCAGCAAACATTACCTACAGTTGCTGGATTTGGCACAGTTCAAGAACCGCTTAGCGGGACGGCTTTCAGGGGGCATGAAGCAAAAATTAGCGTTGTGCTGTGCGCTGATTCATCAACCCCAGATTTTGCTGTTGGATGAACCAACAACAGGCGTCGATCCGGTGTCGCGTCGTGAGTTCTGGGACATTTTAGCGGAACTTGCCGTTACAGAAGGGATGACTACGGTTGTGGCAACGCCCTATCTGGATGAAGCGGAACGCTGTTCACGCATTGCTCTGATGTATGAAGGCACAATTCAGCAGTGCGACACCCCTGCCAAGGTGAAAGCGAGTTTGGATGTGCAACGGTTAGAAGTGTATCTGCCCGTAGCGCAACTATACCAAGCTGAGGACGTTCTGAAGAACAACCCGGATGTGCGAGATATCGTTTCAGACGTGCAACGCTTTGGCGATCGCTTAGATATACTAACGGCACAACCCCAGGAAAGTAGCGATCGCATTCGGCACATCTTAGAGTCGCAACAGATTCAAGTCGAACATTTTGCTATCGATACCCCAACTCTAGAAAATACCTTTGTCGCTCGATTACGGGAACTCAAAGGCGAGACTACGGCAAGCCACTACCCCCGAATTTTTCATCAAGAACAATCGTCAGGAACAGCGATCGGAGCGCAAAATCTCAACAAAGTTTTCGGGGATTTCCAAGCGGTCAAAAACATCAATTTAGATATTAAATATGGTGAAGTTTTTGGTCTTTTAGGCGCAAATGGTGCTGGTAAAACAACCATTATAAAAATGCTTTGTGGTTTGCTGAGTGCCAGTTCTGGCAGAGTGCTGCTAGTAGGAGAAACCGGACAATTACGCAGTGCCCCAGTGCGACAAAAAATTGGTTATATGTCGCAAAAATTTACCCTCTACGATGACTTAACGATCGCACAAAACCTGGAATTCTACTGCGGCGTCTACGGTATCCCTCGCCGTCATCGACGAGCGAAGAAAAACTGGGTACTTCAGATGAGTGATTTAGTCGGTCAAGAAGATAGACTTACGGGTGATTTACCAGGAGGTTGGAAGCAACGGGTAGCGTTTGGCGCAGCAGTGATGCACGAACCCAAAGTCGTGTTTCTCGACGAACCCACCTCTGGGGTTGACCCTCTTGCACGTCGGCAATTTTGGCGCTGGATTAACGAATTTGCTCGTGAAGGGATGGCAATCCTAGTGACAACCCACTACTTAGAAGAAGCTGAACAGTGCCATCGATTGGGGTTTATGGTCGCTGGAGAACTGGTAGCACAAGGAACTCCGCGTTCTGTCAAACAAGAGCAACCCGGACAATTAGTGGAATGGGAGTGCAATCCCCTACAAAAGGCGTCCGATTTACTCAAACAAAAATGCGATCGCTGGCGGGTATCGATTTTCGGTTCTCGCCTCCATACCGTTCTCGATGAACCCCGCACTCAAATTCCCCAAGTTAAAAACTGGCTACAAGAAGCTGGAATCACCGTTCAAAATTATCGCGAAATCGAGTTTTCCCTCGAAGACGTATTCATTAGTGTAGTCGAGCGATCGCGCCAGCG
>CBKWLJ010000543.1:0-5639 GCA_966675205.1 uncultured bacterium | reverse complement strand
GCAAAAATTTTCATTTCCATCTGGGCGAATGCTATTCCTAAACAAATCCGGGGGCCGCCGCCAAATCCGACCAAGCTAAATTCTTGTTTTTTGTGTTCCGATCGCTCTACACTAAAGCGGTCTGGGTCAAAGCGTTCTGGCTCGGTGTAAATTCGGCTATCTCGATGAGAGCTATTGATGCGGTAGAGAGCCTGCCACCCTTTGGGAACAGAGTAGCCCTTGTATTCAAATTCCTCCACCACGCCGCGAAATCCGCCGCCAATGGGAGGATAGAGCCGCTCTACTTCCCGCAAAACTTGTTCGGTATAAGTCATTTGCTTGAGCTGTTCAAGAGTTACGGAACCTTGCATGAAGAGTGCTTCCTGTTCGGCACGAACACGCGCTAATACATCTGGGTGTTGTGCTAAAGCCATACATAGAGAAGTGAGCATTGACGTTGTCGTTTCATGGCCTGCAAACAACATCAGTAGAGCTTGGACTTTGATTTCTTCCAAGCTTAATCCATTACCCTCTTCGTCACGACTTTGTATCAGCAGTCCTAAAACATCTTGTTTGGGATCAGATTGTCGTTTGAGGACTTCTTGCTCAATATGAGCGAGTAACTGATCTCGTGCTTGTAGCGCCTTACCGTAAGGCGTCCAACTCCAACGCACGGGGATGGCAAATAAGCCATCGGTGAGTTCAGTGAACCATTGAGATAAACGCGCCGTCATTTCACCGGGTTCGCTGCCAATGAGTAAGGTACTGGCAACTTCAAACGTCATCTGTTTGAGTTCACTAAACCAAGTGAAGGTGCCAAGACGCTCCCACCTTTCTAAGTAAGTTGTGATAATGCGCTCCATAGCAGTGACGTAATTACCCAGCGCCGGGCCGTGAAAGGCAGGCATCAACAGTTTGCGATTTCTGCGATGTTCTTCGCCCTCTTGCAGAAATAACGATTCACCGAGCAATTCTTTGAATGTATCGGGCCACCCTTCGCGCCAAGAAAATCGATGCATATCAGTCGATAAAATGAAGCGGTTGGCTTCTGGCCCAACCATCACCACTGTTGGACGCCCTAAGATGTGGGTTTTGAAAATTGGCCCATACTTTTGCACCCGCTTGTCAGCAAAATAGGGATCAGTCAGAAAACTAAGGGTTTCACCAATGAGGGGTAGACCAAAATTACCTGGAGGTAAGGGATGGGATGCAGTAGAAGAATGGGTTTTCATGGCTTTTGTATCTGATGGCAAGCAGGTTTATGTTAGCGAATCCATCGCTGATTAAACTTCAAGCGTGAACTTTACGGGGAACTAAAACCGTAAAACAGGTTTGATTTGAGCTACTCTCAACCTGAATTTTACTGCCCAGACGAGTCACTAATTTCTGGACTAGCGCGAGTCCCAATCCTGTTCCTCCTTGCTGCCAGCGATCGCTTTTGGGAATGCGGTAAAATTTATCGAAAATTCGGGATTGTTCTTGAAGTGGAATTTCAATCCCTGAGTTGCAGACGACGAACTGAATGCATTCACCTAGAGCTTGGACAGTGAGCTGGATGGTTTCTTGAGGGGGTGTGTACTTGCAAGCATTATTCAGTAATTCGGTGATAATCCGCTCTAGACTTGCAGCGTCGCAGACGAGGGGTGGCAGGTTGGGAGCGATGTCACTTTTGAGTCGTTGCTGACGGTTTTGGGTTCGCTGCTCAAAGGGTTCTAATAACGGAGGAAGCCAATCATTGAGCTGAATCGCTGTTGGTAAAAAAGGCTGTCTTCCTGTCTCTACTCGTTGTAAATCTAGCAAGTCATCAATGAGATTGGTTTCTCGTTCACACTCGTTGATCAAGATCTGGAAATAGCGAGTAATTTTACTGCGCTGTACCTCCGGGTTTTTTAGTTCGGCAAACAATGATCGATCTTGCTCTAGGGTGCGAGAAAGCATATGAATCGCCATTTTCATGTTCGTAATCGGCGTTCGCAGTTCGTGAGAAACGGTACTCAAGAAGTCGTCTTTGAGTTGATTGAGCCGTTCCAATTCTGTAACTTGCGCTTGTGCCGCTTGATACAAACGCGCTTGACGAATTGCGATCGCACATTGATTTGCCACCTGCTGCGTTAACCGAATTTCATGCTCGTCGAACCATTTGTCCTGCCCTTTAAATAACAATAAATTTCCGAAAACGCCTCGATCATCAAAAATCGGACAGACGAGAATCGCGACTCGCCCCCGGATATCGGGTACAAGTTGGCATAACTGAAAGCAGTCCCCTTGCTGCAACTGTCTGTACTCTTCTCTATATTCGGCAAGGGGGATAACATTGCCTAACGTTGAAGGGACTCCGATTGTGGATTCATAGCTGATGGTTCCTGTTGTCTCGCTAGTATTGTAAAGAACGGTATCACAGCCTTCAATAGCCATGACTTCGGTTAACTCCTGCAACGCCGTTTGCAAGATGTAGTTTTCATCTAGACTGTCGCGAACTTTATCCGTAATCCGCTTGAGCATCGCTTCAAAGCGAAGCATCTGCTCTAATTCGGCTGTTCGGACTTGCACCTGTTGTTCTAAGTTAGTGTTGAGCTGAGCTAAGTGCTTGTTAACTTGAAAGACACTCGTTTGCTGTTTGATTAGCTGTTCATGGGTTTGTAAACCCTGTAACTGTCCACCCTTTTCTCCATTTCTCTCCACTTCCTCTGGGGTAATAGGTATGGCTTTTACCCTATTGGTAAGGTCGCTAAGGATTGCCAGGAGCGATCGCTTCTCAAAAGACGATAATTGATCTATCCCCTCTAGGGAGGTTGTAATTTCATTAATTTTTTGCTCTAGGTTATTCACTTTTTCACCTTTAACCTTGGGTTAATAAGCTGTCGTGCCGATCAATTACATACTGCGAGAAGGAGGAAAAGGAGAAACGCCGATGGCGTAAGGAAAAGGAGCTTTTTGGGCAGGGGAAAGGGGAAAGGATAGGAATATCATTTATCGTTTTCCCTTTAACTTTTAACCTAAAGTGGGAGAGGAGAAAAGGTAGATCAATCCAACCTTTCGCTTGTTTTCCCTTTACTCGATTCAGTGCCAAGGCTAAGCAAGGGCAGCTTCCACTTGCTTTCTTCTGAGTCTCTAACCCAATGGGGAAGTTATACCGAGTTACCGTCCAACATAGTAGATAGAGAAGACAAAAAGGACAAGGGAAAGAAGAAAAAGTACGATGTACGAACCTCACTTCGTATGACAACAGTAAGTTTTCTTTCTAAATTATGTAAACAAACTTCTTCTTTTCTCAATTCCCAATTCCCTTTTTAAAGCCACTACTGTTTAACGAATTTTAAGGAAAAATAAATGCCCGGTCATGACATTATCGTAGTTGGAGCTTCCGCAGGTGGGGTAGAAGCCCTATCTCAACTCGTCGCTAATTTGCCCTCTGATTTACCCGCTGCGATTTTTGTCGTTGTTCACATTTCAGCCCACAGTAAAAGCTTACTGCCCAGCATTCTCAGCCGTAAGGGAAAGCTCCCGGTCACCCATGCGATTGATGGGGAAGCGATCGCAAATGGGCATATTTATGTCGCACCACCGGACTATCACCTGCTGATTAAACCGGGCTATATCCGTTTAGTGCACGGACCCAAGGAAAACAACTCTCGTCCGGCGGTCGATCCGCTGTTTCGCACGGCAGCGAAAGTTTATAGAAACCGGGTGGTCGGTGTCATTTTGTCAGGTATGCTCGATGACGGTACCGCAGGACTAATGGATGTGAAACGCCATGGTGGTGTGGCTATTGTTCAAGACCCCCAAGAAGCTTCCTTTAGCGGGATGCCTAGCAGTGCCGTTGAGAATGTAGAGGTTGACTATATCCTGCCAGTATCCGCCATAGCATCGACGTTGGTGCAGCTAGCTGATGAACCCGTCAAAGGAGTAACTACCATGCCTAACGAGCGTGAGATGGAACCAGATCTTGTGGAACTTGATGGAGCTGCTTTGCGAGAGCAGGGCAAGCCTGGGCCGCCCTCGAACTTCACCTGTCCTGAGTGCGGTGGTACCCTGTTCCAACTTCAGGAGAGAAATTTGCTCCAATACCGTTGTCGTGTCGGTCACGCTTTCTCTGCCGGTACACTCATGGCACAGCAATCTGTCGTTCAGGAGGAAGCGTTGTGGGCTGCTATCCGTTCTTTAGAGGAGCGTGGGGAATTAATGCATCAGATGGCTACTAGGGCACGGGAGAATAGCCGCACCCTGTCAGCAAAACGGTATGAACAATTGCAACTAGAGGCTCAACAGCGTGCTGACTTAATTCGGCAAGCGCTTTTGCAAAATCAATTGCTTGCTACAGTGAAACTTGACGAAGCAGTAGAACTGGGAGAATCGCCTCAAACCCTACTGCATACTTCCAGTGAAAAGTCAAGTTTCTCCTCCTCTCCCTTCAAAGTGGTAGTTCTCGTGGGGTCTAATGGTGGACTCAGGGCTTTAAGCCAAATACTACCTGCCTTGCCCGTGAATTTCCCCGCCGTCACTATTGTGATGCAAGCCTTAGACTCTCAATCTGACTCCAGCTTGCTCAACGATGCTTTGAGCCGTCCCACAACCTTACCCCTCAAGTATGTACAGGCAGGAGAGCGATTACAACCTGGGCTCATTTATATTGCTCCTCCAACTCAGCACTTGCTCGTCAATCCCGATGCTACTGTTTCCCTCTCTCAGGCAGTATTTGTGGACTTTATTCGCCCTTCGGTTGACTTGCTGTTGCAATCGGTAGCAGCGACATTCAAAGAATGTGCGATCGCAGTTATCCTGTCAGGTACAGGGTGCGATGGTACGTTAGGGGTGCAGGCGATTCATAAAACGGGCGGTAAGGTGATTGCCCAAGATGAAAGCACTTGCGAATGTTTTCAGATGTCCAATGCTGCCATTGACACGGGGGCTGTAGATTTTATCCTGCCTGTGGATGCGATCGCTTCTACTTTACTAAACTTGGTCATCTCCCAATGAACTACGCGCCGCTGCTACGCTGAGTAAAGTCCTAGCGCAGCGTGGCGGAAATAACTATCCAGTTGAAAAAGGTTAAAAAGCTTACTAGACAAGCTTTCTTTCCTTTTGCCCTCTGCCCCCTGCCTTTTGCCTTCTTGCACTAGCCTTGATAGCGACAGCTATATCTTTTTCCCATCAATCGTGTTGCTCATTACTCATATCTTCCATTAAGAGGATTAATCCCTGCTGGTGATTGGCAAGAATTAAGGGTGTGCAAACGACTCGGCAACGAATAGATTTGCCACGGCGGTTAACAGCATTTAAGGTCGTTTCCTGGTATTCTGAGGTTCCACTTTGGCAGGTGCGGATAGTTCCTCTAAGTTCTTCTACAGGCAACCCAATATCTAAGTCAAAGAAAAAGCATCCGAGTACCTCTTCAGCTTGCAAACCCCACAAACTCACTGCCCCACTATTCCAAACTTGGATGCTCAAACGATTGTCTAAAACCACCATTCCCATCTGCAAACTGGTGAGAATAGACTCCAAAAAGGCGTTGACGCGGTTGAGTTCATCGGTTCGATCACGTAATTCCTCATTCGTGGTTTGCAGTTCTTCATTAGAAGACTGGAGTTCTTCGTTCATTGTCTCCAGTTCTTCGTTGGTACTTTGCAGTTCTTCGTTGGTGGTTTCGAGTTCTTCGTTGG
>CBKWLJ010000542.1:0-5654 GCA_966675205.1 uncultured bacterium | reverse complement strand
GTTGCGTTCATACGTAGCATATGCATGTTCTCCGCGTCCCCGCGTCCCCGCGTCTGGGCGTCAGTCTGGACTACTATGTTTGAATGCAACTTGGTATTACGTTTCACTAACGCACCTGACGAGTAATGGAACTTTCGATTCTGAACACGCATCAATACTCACTAAAGAGCTTTTGTGTCAAGTCCAGAGCAATTTTTGGTAGTTTCTCTCCCATGGCATTTTGATGTAAAAATGGCTAAGTCTTAAATTAAGCGCAAATACTGTGTGCTTGCTGGTTCTGATCTGTGGAGGACGACAGCTTATGGATAAGACGCTCAATCATTCCAACTCCAATTCTATTGACTCCAATACTCCTAACTCGCTAAAAAAGTCGAATACTTCTCCCAGTAAAGCGGTATCAGCTTGCACTAGTACAGCGCGGCGGAAATACCCTACCGATTCAAACAGGTTAAAAAGCTTACTGTACAAGTTTTCTTCCTTGGAGCCTTCTGCCTCCCGTCTTCTGCCTTCTTGCACTAGTAAAGCCGATTCGTTCTTTGGGTTCAAACCAGCGTTTTACTTATTGCTCCCCCTTGTGGGTATAGGGGTAGTGTTCTTAGGTGGCTGCTCTGAGGTATCTAATCTAACTCGTCAACAGACTAACCCCCAAACACTACAGGAATCTAACCGGCAAAGTAACCGTCCTCTTGTACCCACTGAGGAAGATACCAACTTTGTCGTTAATGTAGTCAAGAAAGTTGAACCCGCAGTGGTGCGAATTAATACCTCTCAGACCGTAAGGAGGGAGCTACCAGAGGAATTTAATGACCCCTTTTTTCGGCGGTTTTTTGGAGAAGCGTTTCCCTCACAGCCTCAAGAGCGAGTTCAGCAAGGTGTTGGCTCTGGCTTTGTGATCGATCCTAAAGGCTTGATTGTGACCAACTCTCACGTTATTAACAATGCAGATGTAGTCACAGTTGTATTTTCTGATGGTCGCAGTTTAGAAGGCAAGGTTTTAGGGCAAGACCCTGTTACCGATATTGCGGTGGTTCAAGTTCAAGCGAATGACTTGCCAACGGTTGAACTAGCAAGTTCTGAAACCGTGCAAGCTGGGCAATGGGCGATCGCAATTGGTAACCCATTGGGTTTGCAAGAAACCGTGACTGTTGGCGTTGTTAGTGCGATAGACCGCTCTAGTAGCGATATTGGTGCAAAGGGGAAGCGTGTTCCGTTTATTCAGACCGATGCAGCGATTAATCCGGGTAACTCCGGTGGGCCCTTACTCAATGCTCGCGGACAAGTGATTGGCGTCAATACAGCCATTATCCAAGGCGCGCAAGGAATTGGCTTTGCCATTCCCATTGACACCGCCAGACAAATTGCCGAACAACTGATTACCAAGGGGAGAGTTGAACATCCTTTCTTGGGGATTCAAATGGTGTCTCTTACGCCAGAAATTAGGGAACAACTGAAAAATAGCCCCAATAGCAACATTCGCATTGACGCGGAGCAAGGTGTTCTCATCGTGCAGGTTGTCCGAGGTTCTCCAGCAGATCGAGCGGGGTTAAGACCGGGAGATGTGATCCAAACGATGAATAATCAGCCGATTACTAAAGCTGAACAAGTCCAACAGCAGTTAGAAAAGAGTGGGGTGGGTAACCAGTTACCCATGACCATACAACGGGATGGACAGACTGTACAGTTAACCGTGCAACCGGCCCCCCTGCCTAGTCAAGCTCAGTAACCTGCTGCTCCAAGGGTGTCCTATATTTCCATCGCTCTGCTGATATTCCAGTCAACAATAATTCGTAATTATGAATACTCGCTGTGGCGAGAAGCAAGCTACGTAATGGACTTCGTCCCGCTACGCTAACGTAATTAAAAGGCGGGTTAGAGTCAGGAAACAACGCGCGTCGCTCTACTACAGTCAGGGTCTCTCATCCCCGCCTGGCGAGCGCAGCGAGCCGTAGCGTCCGTCAATTACGAATTACGAATTACGAATTACGAATTTTTAACTTACTGACCTTGGGCAGATTTCTAGCGTCTTACTTTTCTTTACAATCACAGCATTTCAAGCGCTGGAGAAGTAATGAATACCCAACAACTCATCGCACAAGGAGGAATAGATACTCCAGAGGCAGTGACTGAAGGAGTAAAAAATACCCAAGAGTCAGTCACAACAGCGTGGGGAAAGATTGATGCCATGATCGATGGCTTCGTTCTCCTGCTGCCCAATATTGTTTTGGGTTTAATCGTTTTCGTTATCTTTTGGTTCCTTGCGAGACTGGTGAAAATGCTGGTCAGACGCTCTACTCGTGGGCGTCGGCAGGCTCGGAATCTGGGATTGGTTCTGGGACGTTTGTCGCAAGGAGCAATTATTTTGCTGGGTCTGTTTGTGGCGTTAACGATCATCCTACCGACATTCAGACCAGCGGATCTCGTTGAACTTCTAGGTATCGGTGGTGTGGCCATTGGTTTTGCCTTCCGCGACATCCTGCAAAACTTTTTGGCTGGCATTTTGATTTTGTTGACTGAACCGTTCCAAATTGATGATCAAATTGTGTTCAAAAGCTTTGAGGGAACAGTCGAAGAAATTCAGACCCGCGCCACAACCATTAGAACCTACGATGGTCGTCGCGTTGTTATTCCCAATGCTGAGCTGTTCACCAATTCAGTGACGGTTAACACGGCTTGGGAAAACCGCCGAGAGGAGTACGATATTGGGATTGGCTACGGTGATGATATTGACTTGGCAAAACAGTTGATTCTCGAAGCTGTCATGAGTGTCGATGAGGTGTTAAGAGAGCCTGCTCCTGATGTGCTGGTAATAGAGTTGGCTGACAGTACGGTGAATATCCGCGTTCGCTGGTGGATTCATCCACCCCGACGGGCCGATGCTCTCGACTCGCGAGACCAAGTTTTGACTGCCATTAAGAAAACACTCACTGCTAACGGCATTGATCTACCCTTCCCAACTCAGCAAATCTTGTTCCACGACCAAACCGAGGAGACAGATGGCGATCGCTCCCGTCAGCGCGAAGGTTGGCCGGCTGGAAGAGGTGAGGTGCCAAACCCTCGTAGCATTGGGGGTTCTTTGAGAAAGCTTGCCGAAATGCGATCGCAAAGAGACGGGAACGGCCGACAAGGTAGTTCAACAGCAACCGAAGAGCGATGAACAACGCCAAGCTGAGCAAAGTTTGGGATGCGCTAGGCTCTAGCTACTGGTTCGTGCCAACACTGATGGCAGGAGGTGCGATCGCTCTAGCATTTGGGATAGTGACGCTTGACCAAAGTGGCAAAGCGGGCCCCATTGAGAAGTTAGGCTGGATTTATGCAGGTGGACCGGATGGTGCGCGTACCGTGCTTTCCACCATCGCCGGTTCAATGATTACCGTTGCGGGTACGGCTTTTTCGATCGTTATCGTGGCACTGCAACTGGCTTCCTCTCAGTTTGGTCCGCGACTGCTGCGTAACTTTATGCAGGATAGAGGGAATCAAGTCGTACTGGGCACATTTATCGCCACTTTCATCTACTGCTTGCTAGTTCTGCGGACGGTGCGGGGAGATGACTATGGGGTATTTGTGCCCCAAATTGCCGTAACCGTGGGCATTCTGCTAGCGATCGCAAGTATCGGTGTGCTGATCTACTTTATTCATCACGCCTCTGTCTCGATTCAGGTTTGGAAGGTGATCCAAGGGGTTAGCCATGATTTAAACAAGAGTATTGAACAACTCTTCCCTGAACCAATCGGCCACGGCATATCCCAAAAGCGACGGTGGGTTGAGGAAATCCCAGTTAATTTTGAGCAAGAATCTGCGTCAATCGTGGCAACTCATAGCGGTTATCTTCAGGTGATTAATGACGAGCAGTTGATGCAGATTGCGCGATCGCAAAACCTGTTGTTGCGCCTTAAATATCGCCCTGGCCAATTTGTCGTGGAAAACACTGAACTCGCTTTTGTCTGGCCTGGAGAACACGCTAATCAGAAACTAACTCAACAAATTAACGATGCCTTTGTTTTAGGGATGCAACGGACTGAAGATCAAGATGTGGAGTTCTCCATCCAGCAATTAGTCGAGATTGCTGTGCGTGCCCTCTCCCCGGCGGTTAACGATCCATTTACTGCTACTCAATGTATTGACCATCTTACTGCCGCACTTTGCCGCATCTCAAAAAGAGATTTTCCTTCCCCTTACCGCTACGATCAGGACAACAACTTGCGCGTCATTGCTAATCCGGTGACCTTTGCTAATTTAATTGACGATGCCTTTAACGAGATTCGTATTTACGGATGTTCTGATGTAGCAGTAACCAAGCGTTTGCTGGAAGCGATCGCACTCATCGCTAGTCAAACCCGCAATCAGAAAGAGCGATCGGTACTCTTAGATCATGCCAATGTAATCAAGAGTGCCTCTCAGGAAGCCTTGTCGCAAGAGTGCGATCGCAACACGATTGAGGAACGATATTTGGCAGCTATAAAGGTATTAGAAAAATAAATATAGCGGTTCCCACTTGAATGAGGTACAGGAGAAGAGCTTGCGATAGGAGGAGTTTATGCCAATAATTCCCCAAATCTGCCTTTAGTCTGGCTCATATCAGCCTTCAGCTCGATTTTGTGACAACTTGAATAAATATATAGTTTTCTCGGGATAAGAAAGCTTGGTTTATGGTGAAGGCTTACCACTTATGAGGAGCAGATTTGGTTTACATAAACTGTATGCAACTAAAAAGATTCTTGTCGCTATCTTTATTAGCTTGTTGTCTGGAGCAGGATGCGGTATACAAGGCACTCAAGCGGTTGATTTATCAGAACAACAGACTCAAACTGTCGGGTGGATAGAGAAGGCAAGAATTGCAGGTGTTGAGAAAGAAATCAAAGCAAAGCTGGATACAGGTGCAACAACAACTTCTATTAATGCTGAAATTTTAGAAAAACCAGATGATGAGTCAGAATCTGGCGGTATGATTAAATTCCGCTTCAAAAATGGAGAAGGAATTTCAGAAGTTTTCGAGCTTCCTATTGTGCGGTGGGTTCGTATCGAGAGCCGCCAATCTGATTATATCCGTCGTCCAGTTGTGCGAATGAAATTGTGTGTGGCAGGTCAATGGATTGAGGAAGAAGTAAATCTTGCAGATCGAGACGACTTCAACTATCCGGTCTTAATTGGACGCAATATGTTGAAAAAAGGCAAGTTGGCTGTTGATTCTTCTAAAACTTTTACCGCAGATTCATCATGCCCAACAGAGGAGGCGCAGCAGTGAAGCGTACTTTTCATGCAGTAATTTTAGCCTTGTTTTTAGCGGCAATTGGACTAGGCATTTTTATACATAAACTAACCGCCTCAGATGTGCCGCTATTACCGAACCAAGCCTTTAACAGTTGGTACGTTGAAGCAAAGTTATCTCTCGATTCACAACCTTTGCCGCTCTCAGAGGAAGAAGATCTACCTTCCACCATTCGGTTTCATCTTCCCCAAGACTCTCAACGCTATGAAATTGTCAAGGAAGATTTTCTCAATGAAGGATTCGATCACCAAATTGAGACTTTGAATAATGCAGGAAACCGACTAGCTGTTTTCACCAAGCAGGACGCTACGGACAGTAGCGAAATTCTATTTTATCGAGCAATTATTCGTAGGAAACCTACGGTTCAACCTGGAGCCGAGGATGTTCC
>CBKWLJ010000541.1:0-5703 GCA_966675205.1 uncultured bacterium | reverse complement strand
GATTACCTGATGAAGAGGTGAACTCATCCAAAGTCAATTGGGAACTTTTATCCGTTGGCAAAGGCAGGAAGTATAACGGTGTTGGGCGGTTGGAAAATAACTCCGATGGATTTTGTACCGCTTTTTTCGTAGATACTAACGGTGATAAGCAAGCTCCCGCCTATGCTCTAACGAATGGTCACTGCTATGACGGAATCAACTTTCCTAGTGAGCAAGAAATTCTAATTAATCAACCCTCTAATTTACTTTTTAAGTTGAATTACTTTAAGGATGAAAGAATTCGCATTCGTTCCGTGCGCGTGCGACGAGTCGTGTATGCGACGATGAAGGGAACAGATATCACGATTTTGGAACTAGGGACTACCTATCAGCAATTAGTGAAGGAGGGATTTACTCCCTTGAAAATTGCTGAAGTGTCTGCGCCTGTCGGAGAACCTGTCGAGGTTGTGGGTATCCCGATGAGAGGCGTGGAACCCGCTCGGAGTTTCCTACACCGAGCCGCTTGTCAAATTGGAGAATCTGTCAGTGTGCGGGAAGATGTCTATCAATGGGAAAAATCGATTCGGAATCGTTGTAGTGTTGTTGGCGGAATGTCAGGTTCGCCGATTGTTTCCTTAAAAAGCAATAAAGTGGTTGCGATCGCCAATACGGGTGTTGATGATGAAGCGATGAAACAACCGGAATGCTCCATCAATCGCCCCTGTGAGGTTTCTAAAGATGGAAGAGTCAGCACCTTTCCTAAAGAAAATTATGCTCAAAGAGTTAGTGATATCCCTTCCTGCTTTGACCGTAAAGGAATTTTTAACTTAAATCTTCTATCTTGTCGTCTAGAAAAACCTTTACGTAATCATTGGAGGTTAGAAGGTTGAAGTTTAGAACTTTCAACCTACCAACTTTTAACTTGTAACCATGTCCTTTTTAAGGCTGACCAAATTGGCGACTGTACACCTCTTCTTCTTTCTCTGTTTCAATTTTTAGGTTAGATCGGGGATAGGCAACACACAGGAGTGCATAACCTTCAGCTTGTAGTTCTGGTCCTATACCCATACCATCGCCTTGCTCTACCGTTCCTTCTAGAAGCTTAGCGGCACAAGTGGTACAGACACCTGCATGGCAGGAACTGGGTAAATCTATGCCAGCAGCAGAGGCAGCACTAAGAATTTTTTGATCTTCTGGCACTTCTATAGTATGGGTGCTGCCTTGGTGGTGAATTTCAACAGTATAAGTCTGAGGCATTGTTTAAGATTCTAGACAGGAGATTCTCAATCCCCTTAGAGGGGAACTGACTTTAACTGGATCATTTTATCGCCCTAAATAGCTCTACTGACTATATATTTATTGGCGATTACCATCCCAAGTTGACATTGCTTAGTTACTGGGAGTAGTCGGCATACCAGGTTTCAGCGGATTCGCAGGCACTTGTGGTAAATCAGGGACAGCGACTGGGCGCGTTGGGTTAGTTGAGGGTGCAGGAATAAAGGCAGGAGAGTAGTCTCGGGGAAAATCTTCGGCTTTAATGCAAGTCTCCATCGCTTTGCTTGGAGAAAAATCAATTTCGCGACTCAATCCAACAACACACTCAGAATAGCGAAGAGGGAGAAGGCTGCGGCGGCAGTAATTGATTACCTCATTGGTTTGTGATTCACGAGTTCTTTTACTGATATCCGACACACAACTTGATAATTCAACAGGACGTCTCACTTTTGTACAAGCTACTAAGGCATTTTGAGTTAGCGTTGGTGTGAGTCGATGAATGGTTACAACGCATCTTGATACTTCTTTGGGATTCAGGGCGTCAGAACAAGCAGCGGCTGCCTCTTCTGGAGAAACATCAGCTAAGCGTACTAACTCGGCAGCACAAAGCCGGAATTCATTAAAGGCGTGGGCAGGACGACTAGAAATTGCGATCGCCAACATACTAGTAACTGCTAGCTGACTGGCACAGAATTGGAAGCAAGATCTCAAGGAAAGCTTTTTCAATCCCAGATGGCATCCGATGTTACTTTGCCTGCTCATGATAGTTCTCAACAAAGATTTCACTGGATATGCTACCTGGTTGATGGCGAACAAAGATAGAAATCCTAAAAGTTTGAATAGAAGCCTATGTAGTGGTTACTGACTTGCTTATACTTGCTGCAATACATAAACCAGCCACAAAAAAAGCGATCGCTCCGCAAACACCAGCAGTAATTGGTGCCATTTGCCGCACTTGTGTAAATACCATCCCAAATAGACCCGCAGCGATGGAATATCCTCCAAAATACATTCCAGTCCCTAACCCTGCCCGTTGAGGCGGCATCAATGACAATGCGTAAGGAACAGCTCCATTCACAATTAAACTAAAAGCTGCTACTAAAGCCACCACTGCTATCAGGACAACAAGCCAGTTGGGGATCAAAGCGATTAGCAACATAAATCCCATCGTTACTCCAATACCCCACAGCATGGCTCGACCATTGCCCAGTTTAGTTGCGATCGCTCCTGCGGGTAATGCTGCTAAAGCGAATGCGATCGCGATTACAAACATGACCCAATCAAGATTGTCATTACCCACTAGAGCTTGCATCACCTTCCGCATTGTTTGCATGAGGAAACTTGACCCCCATGCCACACTAGCGCCTGTGACAAAAATCCATCCCAATGCCGGGAGTAAGGAGTTATGAGCAGGGATTGGAGAAGGCTCCGAGTTTGGGATTGACGAAGTTGGTGTTTCTGGTGGGTGAACAAACCGCAGGACAGCTGCTGCTCCCAATAATGTAAAAGAACCCACTGCAAAGGTAAGGACTGGCCCCCATCCCAAAACGATTCGATTAGCAAAAGGGGCAAATGCGCCAATTGTCCCACCTGTCAAGGTTAATAGACTGGCTGCCAGAGGTAAGGCAGTGGGGGCAGCATACTGCCCTAACAGAGATATAGCAGGACTACGAAACACAGTCATTGCCAAAGCCCACCCGATTAAGAGTATCGGCAAAACGGAGCGAATTGCACTCGTGGGATTGCCAAAGACGACAAGGGTGGGGATGGCAATAAACAGGGTAGACGAGAGAATAACTCCCCCACTAATAAACGGAAAGCGTGTTCCCATCCAACGCTTTGCTTGGTCGGATAATCCACCCATCAGGGGTTCCATCACTGCTCCTAGCAGGTTTTCTACCACTAGCAAAGTTGCCGCTAACGCTCCAGGAAAGCCAAACAGAGCTAATAACTGAGGTAGGTACAAGCGGTAAATAATCCAAGTCAGAGTAATTGCCCCTTGTACACCAGCTAAAGCAGACACTTGCAACCATAAAACCCCTGCCCCATTTGGGGCAAGGGGGGAGAAGCTTCCACTAGAGGATGGAGTAAGGGGTGAGCCAGGGTTTTTCAACTCAGAACTCCTTACAAATGCGTTCAGTCGCGCTTCTACAAAGATTGAGAGCTTTTAGTACTAGACGCTTTAATACTGAGGCACAGATGGATCAATTTCTTTGCTCCAAGCCAAGATTCCACCTTTGACATTGGTACCTTCAATGCCAGCTTCTTTCAAAATGCCTAGTGCTTTTGCGGAGCGCATACCCGATTTGCAATGAGCAATCAAGCGATGGCCGTTAAGCATTTGCTGGACTTTCTCAACACCCTGACCATTCTCAATCTCTGATAAAGGTAAAAGAACTGCTCCAGGAATCTGAGCAATCTCGTACTCACTAGGATTGCGAACATCTAGCAGTAGAAAATCTTTCGCACCAGTATCTAAAAGCTGCTTGAGTTCCTGTACAGTCATCTCTTGCATTTCTTGGTGCCGTTTTTCCTCTTCTGCTTTCGCTTGAGTCACTCCGCAGAATTGATCGTAATCGATCAGCTTCTCGATAACGGGTCGCTCTGGATTCGGTCGTAGCTTCAATTCGCGGAACTTCATCTCTAAGGCGTTGTACAGCAACAACCGTCCGTTGAGCGTAGTTCCTTTGCCGAGGATGATTTTAACAGTTTCTGTTGCCTGGATGACTCCAATAATTCCTGGTAAAATGCCCAGAACACCGCCTTCCGCGCAAGATGGAACCATGCCCGGTGGTGGGGGTTCGGGATAAAGGTCGCGATAGTTAGGGCCACCTTCGTAGTTAAATACAGTAGCCTGACCTTCAAAGCCGAAAATTGAGCCGTAGACGTTCGGTTTGCCAAGCAACACACAAGCGTCATTGACCAAGTAGCGAGTTGGGAAGTTATCCGTACCATCTACGACGATGTCGTAGGGTTCCATAATCTCCAATGCATTCTCTGAACTCAGAAGATCTTCATAGAGATCGACCTGGCAGTAAGGGTTAATTTCGAGAATGCGGTTTTTAGCGGACTCAATTTTGGGCTTGCCTACCCAAGAAGTACCGTGAATTACCTGACGTTGGAGGTTAGAGCTATCGACGACATCAAAGTCTACTAACCCAATTCGTCCAATACCAGCAGCAGCAAGGTACAGCAGTGTGGGCGAACCTAATCCACCAGTGCCAATACAAAGAACACTAGCGGCTTTGAGTCTTTTTTGCCCTTCTAGACCCACTTGCGGCAAAATTAAATGTCGGGAGTAGCGCTCGTACTCCTCTTTTGTCAGTTGTATCTCGTCAAGATTGGGATTGAGCATCTTAGTCCAGGTAGTGCTGACGTGACCTATATCCTATCTAAATGTTTTTTGCTTTTGTGTAGGGGTCGTTAACATAAATTTTCAATGAAGCTAGAACGAGATTGTATGAATTTTCTCTGGTTGAAAATTGTTGCCCTCGTCTAGGCTCCAGCTTTTGAAGTCACAGGCTGACCCCTGTTGCACAGAAACAATAACATAAGAGTATTGCGACCAAGCGATCGCACGATCAAATTCTGAAGGAATGGCAGGATGATCTGTGTGAGAGTGATAAATGCCAACGATACTAAGATTGCGATCGCGAGCGTCTTTTTGTGCCTTAAGCATCACTTGTGGGGCGATGCTGAATCGATTGCGTCGGCTCAACTTTCTTTCCGTCGAGCTTTTAATCTCTTGGAAAAGGTTAGCTGACTCTTCATCCCAGCTATTTTCTGTTGGCAAAACCTCCCTCACCGTTTTAGCATCACCTTTGAATTCTCCTATTAGTAAACCACAGCACTCCTCAGGGTAGTTTTTTTCTGCATGAGTTTGAATGGATTGAATATGAACAGATTGAAGTGTTAGCACCGTCAAACTTGTCCTGAATCAAAGTTCAGTATCGTTAATTCAATAGGTACAATACGCCACAGTTTTTTCTTCCATTTCCTAAGCTTTTAAAGCTAAGTACAGGTCGCCGTAAAAGGGATAATCCATTTATCTGAGCGATAGATGGATTACTTGGATAACCAAGTTGGCATTTCCGAACCCCATTAATGACTTGATGTACTAAGGAAGCTGCCAAAGGCAGGGAAAATTTTTACTGCTTTACTAATGACCTTTATCAACTAATGCTAGTTTGCACTAGACTAACCTCTGCTCCTGGATGTATGTCAACCTTAATCTTGCTAGAAGTAAAGAGGGATAATCACAGTTTCAACTGCGGTCTGCCAATTAAAAATAATCCAACCCTGAACTAGCAAATTTTCGCCAACTCAAAGAAAAATTGGAGATAGGAGTTGACAGGTTGGGGTAGATGGGCTACATTAGTAAATGCGCTTGAGAACGGCACCACGCCCCTCACTGCGCCCGAACCTAGACAAAACAATAGTTTGAAAGCT
>CBKWLJ010000540.1:0-5709 GCA_966675205.1 uncultured bacterium | reverse complement strand
ATTCATGAATCGCCCCTACAAATGGCGGTTTAACAGTAAATTTGCGTAAGTCCTGGCAAGGAAAACAGTTGCTCGGCAAAGGATTCGATGAGTTCGCGGTAAGCTAGCTGATTGCGCCAGGATTCGGGTATACCCTGCTCTCCATAGAAGGCTCCTGCTAACTGTCCGTAAACCGCACCTGTTGTATCGGCATCATCACCTAAGTTAACGGCTAAGAGACATCCTTCTTGAAAAGACTTAGTGTGATGGAACGCCCACAAAGCGGCTTCTAAAGATTTAACGACATAACCTGTACCTTTGATTTCTGGCGGTTGGCGATGCTTGAACGATCCAGCAGCAATCTCATTGATTTCCTCAACTAAGGGGTTTTCTTCCCAATAGTTAGGAATAGGACTGTAGTGACTCGATAGTAATTCCTCTCGACTAGCTCCATTTATAGCTCCTACAATTAACGCTCCCAAGTAGCGGCAGGCATCAACAGCAGTAGCAGCGCCGTGAGTCGTGCGAGAACTCTCGGCTGATTTTGCGATCGCTTCTTGAGGATTTTGAGCGAAAAATAAAGGTACGGGAGCTAACCGCATGATTGAGCCATTCCCCGCACTATGGGAGTCTGTAGAACCACAATAAGCTGCCCCTGTCCGCTTAAACCGCAAAAGGCTAGCTTGAACAGTGTTACCAATGTCAAAACACCGCCCCGTACTGCTGAGGTGTCCCTCTCGATACCATTGCAGATATTTTTTGAGTTGATCAGTTGGCACAAACCCTTTTTGCTCAATTAGACTCTCTGCTAAACACAGCGCCATTGAAGTATCATCTGTCCACTGTCCTGGTTGCAGTTTAAAGGGGCCGCCCCCAACCATATCGGTAATTGGTGTAAAAGTGCCGGGTGAGTGAAACTCTAAGGTTGTTCCTACTGCATCACCAGTTGCTAAGCCGAGAAGACACCCCCGATAACGCTCAATTTGCTGCATGAATTTGACCCTATTTGTACTGAATAAAAGATTTCTTAATAAAAAAATATCCCTGATCAATCACAAGATTCTCACAATTGATCAGTACCTTGACTTTTACAGATAAAAGAAAATGATTTATGCAGGGATTGAGCAATGAATTCAAAACAATTGCAAGGATTGATTCGTTTTTTACGGGATGAGCTGGCAATTCCCTCCACTTCAATTGACTTAGCGATACGTCACCAACCCGATACTCTGGATCTCTTGCCAATGGTTCTGTGGCAGTATGGATTAGTGACACTCAAGCAGTTAGATCAAATTTTCGATTGGTTAGAAACGGCTTAACGACTTTTGTTTTTGCAGAGCAACCACTAGCAGGTACCCTCAGGTGCGTCCAACTGATAGCAGTGGTTTGTTTTTGCCTGGTTAGACTTTCACCGCACATTTCTGGCGATCGCCTCGTGCCAGGGTCTTGAATAGAGCGAATCCAGAGCAAGCAAGGATGATACTCGCTTGGAGGAGCATTCATTCCCGCCATTCCATCCAAGTGGTCAAGCCCGTTGTTAAAAAATTTTTCACCAATAATCCTAAATCTAAGCCTAAAGATAGATCGTATTACTAACGTATGACTGTCACTTTAACAATTAATACATAGCTTTAAGTTTTATTAAAGCTCATGATTAGGAGAGCAAACCGTGAAATTCCTGATAGAGCCATTGCTCGTGAGGTGCGATTTCCGTATGTTTGCTGTTTTCTCATGCCCTTGTCAAAGCTAGGATGCTCAAAGATTATTTTCCGATAAGTCATGAAGTCTACACCGCTCCAAAAATTAATTTCTTTTTTACAGGATGAATTGGCAATTCCATCTACTTCGATTGACCTAGCTGTGCGCTGTCAACCCGATACTCCACATCTGTTACCGATGATTCTGTGGCAATACGGATTGGTAACTTTAGAGCAGTTAGAACGAATTTTTGATTGGTTGGAAACGGCTTAGTACGCCTTGCCAGAAAGAAAAACAGGGTGTAGCAGCTTATTGAGTTTTTCTTGTGTATCCTGAGAGGTAGTAACTGCTATCTTCGGCATTGTTCTGCCCACCTAACCCTGAGATTTTCCCGCAAGCCTCTCCCAAGCAACGGTAAGTTTTTAACTCAGTGCTTGACATCGAATATACTATCCACACAACCTCAAATGGCACCTGCTTCATTGTTTTCCAGCCAATAGGTCGCTTGGACATAGCGACAGCTTGGCAGTTTCGCGTGAAGTTACAGGATAGTATCTCCCAAATCAGTCCTCACTTGGTTGTGAATCTCTCTCAAGTGACTACTATTGATAGTTCAGGTTTGACAGCCTTAGTTGCTGGGATGCGAGACGCTGAAAAGGTAAACGGGAGCTTTTGCCTTTGTCAGATACATCCAGAAGCTAAGTTGGTGTTTGAAGTCACCCTGATGGACAATGTGTTTCAAATTTGTTCAGATTGTAGCGACTGCTTTGAAGACCCGTTTGAACGAGCTTCTGTGCCTACGCCTAGAGGGAGTGGCCCCTTTCTCCCGGATATTGAGTCCATGTAATCAGGAAACAGAAATTTCCATCGTCCTGTTCGTGTGTAAAGCAGATGGAGCTGGGATTCGATACACTTTCAAGGGATGAGGTTGCCCTTTAACCCACTGAGGAGGTAAGGGTTCAGTTGCAATGGAATCCATTAATGCAGTACGAGTGGCATCAGTCAAGACCAAAGGTTCTCCCAGTGTCTTAGTCAAGGATTCAACCCGTGACGCGATGTTAACCGTATCTCCGATCGCAGTGTACTCCAATCGTTGCGGCGCTCCAATACTACCCACCACTGCTCGGCCTGTATGAATGCCAATTCCCATCGATAGAGGTGCTTGCCCTTGGCTGGCTAGGTAGCGGTTAATATGTTCTAAGCGCAAAAGCATTTCCTGTCCGGCTGCCACTGCTAAAGCGGCATGGTTGACGTGTTGCTCTCCCACACCGAACAGAGCCATAAAGCCATCACCCAGGAATTTATTCACCATCCCTTCGTGCCGTTGCTCGACAATCTCCACCATCTCTGTTAGGAACAAATTGAGCAAGGCGACAATTTTCTGAGGCGGCTCAACGGCACAACGAGCGGTAAAGTTCCGCACATCTGCAAATAAAACCGTGACTTCTTGTTCAATACCACCCAGATTAGGGTCACGTTGCAAGATTTGTTGGGCGGCTTTTTGACCGACGTGACGACCAAAGGTTTCTTGTAAATGCTGCTTTTCTTGTAACTCTTCTATTAGATGATTGAACTCATCAATCAGATGACCAAATTCATCGGCGCGTAAAAGTGTGATACGGCTTTTTAGGTCACCAGCAGCCACAGCCTGAGCCGCTTGTTGTAGTGCTTCTACTGGCTCAACCACGAGTTGGCTCAGCATTCCAGCACTAATTAATCCAAAGACGATGCCAAGTCCTCCCACAGCCAGGGCAAACCACAGTGCTTGAGTTTCACAAGGATGAGGAGCCGAAATTAACAACAGCAGGGAAATAATCGGACAAACTCCTGCGGAAAAAGCTAACAAAATTCCCCGACTCCGCAAGGAAACAGGCAAGGCACCGAGTATTTGCGTGGGTCGAGCTTCCTGAAACAGCATCGGATACAACAGGCGCTGACTCAACAATTCGACTGCAAAAAAACCGTGAGTGATGGCAATGAGTGCCGAGATAATAATGGAAATTGGCAGGTCAATCAGAATGCGTGGGTCGAGTTGTTCTGGAGATTGTTGCAGAGCGATTAAAAAGACGGGAATGCACAGTAACCAACCGCTTCCAGCCAATGCAGCTCCCCACCAAGGCAGATTAATGGCTCGTTGCCTTGCCCACAGCAGACGCTCTTCCTGAATAAGCTGATTTTGTTGTAGTTGACGGCAAGGCCGCCACAAAGAAAATACAATCCAAGCCCAGAGGATAATTGCAGTTGGGTAGACGAAAGCGTTGTAAACTCCAATGCTATTGACAAATAACGTAAGTTGTGATTCATTTAACAGGGGTTTGATATGGGTAAGGTTGTACCAAATATTAAAAGTGCTACCCAGCAACTCGGCAATTAAGGGCGCACCAACAACGAGCAATAGACGGCGAAAGATATGCCAGTCCCCGATTTTTGGGACTGCTAATTTTTCCTGAGATGCCATGCAATCCTCCGCTGCTTTGGGCTTTCAGTAGTCAGGATTAAGGTAATTTGAAAATTTAAACTCTACCTTTAGTAGTAAGGTGGGCATTGCCCACCCGATTTGTAGATGCCCTGTTTAGCTGTCGGTCGCGTTCTTGCAAACCCCAATTTTTTCTATGTAGCTATAGTACTTATCGCCCGTTTCTGGGTGATTTACGCAAGAGACACCATCAGCGGACGCTCACAACGCATGGATGAAAATCTTTCTCTGCTGACTCTTAGCTTCTGACTCCACCAATGACCAATGACAGCCCTGACGAATAACTAAAAATTTTGCTGACCTGCTTAGTGTTTCGCCTTCAATTTGATGGTTAATTACGGCGACTTAGTCAAGTTGCAAGTCGCGGAGAAAGTAGAAGCGATCGCTTTTTCCATTACTTCCTTTAATTCGCCCCAAGTAACCAGCTAAGGGTGAGGAAAGTTCGAGCAGCAGTTGGTACATTTCTTCTGGGGTTAGGGGCACAGGTGATGGGGAAGCGGTATACATCCCATGGATAGCATCCACTGTGGTTTCTCTCAACCCTGCGTTGTGGAGATAATTTTTGACGAGTTGAACAAGACGCGATCGCACTTTGAGGTCTTGTCGTACTTTATCAAGATAACCGTTGACTTTAGTATCGGCATCTTCTCCAAATGGTGCTTGCTTTAAGCAGGGTTTGAGCTCTAATAAATTAATTGCGCCTGGGTGCTTGGCTTTGAGTTCCACTAACCGTTGTAGGGTTTCGGGGCGGATAATATTCATCTGATTTTCAACAGTGGCTTTTTGAGCAGGTTTTGTTAAAGAATGAGCGGTAAAAATGATTTTGATGGAATTGTCAAATTGGGTTTTACCGAGATGGGTATGGCCGAGATGAATCAGTTGAGTCGGTATATTATTGAGTACCGTTTCATCGGTGGCGACGTGACACGCTCCTACAATCGGATAGGGAGCTTCAGTATAAAAATCTAAACCCTCAGCATCTTTCGTGCTTTTAGGGTTAAGAGAGGTATGAGGATTTTGCTCGGAGTTGGTAAACCCTAGTGTGAGCAAGCTTTTTCGGACTAAGGTTGTAAATTGAATGCGATCGCAAGAATTGCCGACTTCAGCAATGGTTTCAATCCACATTAAATTAGGGCTAATGGGATGAACGGGTTTATAGCCATTCCAACCCAGAAAAGTTTTGATATCGTAATCGAGTTCTTTGGCAGCGAGGTTGGTATCGGTGAGTTGCGCGATGCCTGCGGCAAGCTTGACTAATGCCCCTTGCAACTCTTCTAATTCAGGATAAAGCGGCGACTGCCGATATTTGAGCTGGCGGCACCGTTGAGCAAAGAAGGCATTGCCAAAGATAGGCGTAGTTTCAGTCACCATCAGCGGTTGTGGTAAAAGCATAAACTGAGTCATTCGGTTCGCTGGCATTTCCACTGGCTGAGGGAGTCGGTAAACTCGCAGGTATGCGAGGAAAAGATGACCTTGTTGTGAGAAAGTTTGTTGTAAAGCTTCCCTTGTCCATACGGTTAGCCGCGACAAGTCATCGAGAGATTCAGTCTCATTGA
>CBKWLJ010000539.1:0-5729 GCA_966675205.1 uncultured bacterium | reverse complement strand
GGTTGCCCTGCCTCATTGTTCAGAATAAAAGTACGAGCAAAAATCCAACAGAGCGAACCATTGGGCCGAATAATGCGATATTCTTGGTTAAAACCCTCGCCTTCAAACTGGCGTTGGAGAGCCTGATGTAATAAGTTACGGTCTTCTGGATGTACCGCTTCTAACCAGGATGTTGGCTGTTGATAAAGACTTTCACAACTACATCCCCAAACCTGCTCATAGGCAGGACTAATGTAGAGTAGCTCACTGTAATCAAGGGGATAGACAAAGAAAACTTCGTGGATAGTTTCAGCCAATTGACGAAACTTTTCCTCACTCTCTCGTAATGCCTTTTCTACCTCTTGGCGTTGCGTAGCGTACCGATAGACATCACTGATATCTGTCATAATGCTATCGATACGAATTGGAAGACCATTAGCATCGTAAATAACGTGGGCGCGATCGCGAATCCAGCGTACTTCCCCATCCGGTTGTAAAATTCGATAGTCTATATCTTTACTGCCCGTTTCTCTGAGTATACGGTTTGCTGTCTCAAGCTTAGTGCGGTCTTCTGGGTGAACGACTTCCTGCCAGAGGTTCAAGTTTTGGAAAAACTCCTCTATCCTTCTGCCATAAACTTTCTCAATCGCGGAATTGAGGTAAAGCAGCTTGGAGATTTGGGGATTAAACGACCAAACCACATCATCCAGAGAACCCAAAATACTTTCAAGCCGCTCTTGACTTAACTTCCACGCATTTTCATTTTCTACAAGTTCATCTTCTAAAGCCTGATTTTTCTGGATCAGAAAATCTACAACTTGCTCAAGACTGTAGGCCGTAAAAACACCAACAGGCTGCTCCTGCTCATCGATAATAGGAAGGTGACGAATCCGGTGCTGGCGTAGTAAGGGTAAGACAGTGGAGATATCGGGTGTTGGAGTCGATGCCAGTGTAATAGGTTGCTTTGTCATTACCTGAACAACTGCCATTTCTGCCAAAGGCATCTTTGAAGCAATAAGCTTGATAACATCCCGCTCAGTAAAGATACCTACTAATCGCTGCTGTTCTACGATAAGGACACAACTTGCTTGTGCCTGACTCATGGTAGCGATCGCATCAAGTACTAACGTATCGGGAGACACTACCAAGAATTCCCTATCGATGAGCTGCTCCAATGTCAATGTAGAATAGGCGTTTTGCCGATGAGTGAGTTGGGAACTACTCGGTAGCATAGCAATTGACGGGTTTAGGGAATACACTCAGGTTAACTAGAGTTGAAATAGCCTGCCACGCCTTGTCGCTAACGTTAATAGATGCTTCCGAGAATTCCCAATTCCCTCATTGAATCGCTGTTAGCTTAGCTACAATGAATCGCGATTGTGAGGAGAATCAAAATCCAGAAAAGGTCCTTTGGGAACAATGCCATGCGGGTTCACATTAGGATGGCTCTTGTAATAGTGCAGCTTGATGTGATCAAGATTGCAGGTTTCCTTTACTCCTGGCTGCTGGTAAAGGTCTTTGAGATAATTCCACAAGTTGGGATATTCGTAGATATGGCGTAGATTGCACTTGAAATGAACGTAATAGACGGCATCGAAGCGAAACAACGTCGTGAACATACACCAGTCAGCTTCGGTGATGCGATCGCCACACATATATCGCTGTTTTGTCAGCACTTCTTCCCAGTAATCGAGGGCGTCGAATAGTTCCGTCACTGCTTCTTCATAAGCTTCTTGCTTGGTGGCGAATCCTGCCCGATAAACACCATTATTGATAGGCTGGTAAATCGCGTCCATTGCCTCTTCAATCTTGTCCCGCAAGTCTTCGGGGTAGAAGTGCCAATCGGACTTGACAAAATCACCAAATTCTGTATCCAGTATCTGAATGATCTCGCGGGATTCATTGTTAACGATTGTGTTCGTCTCTTTATCCCAGAGAACTGGAACCGTGACTCGTCCTGTAAAATTTGGGTCAGTTTTGAGGTAAATTTCTCGCAGGTATTGGGCCCCGTTAACGGTATCGGGAGTGGAACCTGGATAATCTGAGAATTTCCAGCCTTCTTCACCCATAATCGGATCGACCACAGACAGACCAATAACGTCCTCTAAGCCTTTTAACTTCCGCATAATGGCGGTTCGATTCGCCCAAGGACAAGCCCAAGAGATATAAAGATGATAGCGATCGCGTTCTGCTTTAAACCCACTCGAACCGTCAGCGGTAATGCGATCGCGAAATGTCGTCGAAGGGCGGATAAAGCGTCCCTGCGTGTCTTCCTGCTCCCGTTTGGAAACCCATTTTCCCTCAACTAACTGACCTAATGCCATAAATACCCCCTGTTAGACCTATTGGGTTTATCGAAGGAGACGCGGGGAGTCTCTCCCCGAAGCGTAACGCGGTCTCGCGAACGCTCTTGAGCGTGAGTGTCCAAGGGTTTGAGACCCCCACTGAAGTTTTTCAGTGGCTTGCGTTCAGGCGTGGCTTGGGTCCCCGTCTGAACGCTGTCCCCGCGTCCCCGCGTCCCCGTGACCTTGAATCCCCCGGTTACTCTTCAGCTTGAAGGATTTTTGGCACTTTGAAGAAGTCGCCATCTTGCTCAGGAGCTTCTCTGAGCAATTCTTCCCGGTCAGGGAAAGGTTGGAGTTGGTCAAGCCGGGTCACATTGCTGACATCAATTGCCCGTGTAGTTGGCGGGACATCAGCCGTATCTAGTTCACTCAGTTGTTCAAAATACTCCAGAATATTACTTAGCTGAGCCGTCATTTGCTCCTCTTCTGGGGCTGTCAGATCCAAGCGGGCAAGAGTAGCAACTTTATGAACTTGTTCGCGGTCAATGATGGGCATGGTTTGTCGTTAATAGCAATAGGGTTGAGAGTTGGAAGGTTGAAGGTTAGAAGGTTGCTAGTGCAGCGTGGCGGAAATAACTATCCAGTTGAAAAAGGTTAAAAAGCTTACTAGACAAGCTTTCTTTCCTTTTGCCCTCTGCCCCCTGCCTTTTGCCTTCTTGCACTAGCGCAGCGGGGCGTAGCCCAGGTTGGAAGTTTTTACTTGCTCACTTTGGCAAGTGGTTAATGTTCAACCCAAAAACCACCTTTCCTTGCAACCCTCTATGCATTAAAAGTACACATCAATATTGGATCGACCCGTGGTTTTCAGCCAGTTTTGCGCCTCAATGTAGTTATTGGGAGCCATGCGAATCGCTCGTTTCCAATATTCGGCGGCTTGATTAAACAATCCTTCAGCAGCTTCACTGTTCCCAGTTTCTTTCGCCTTTTCACCCTGGTAATGGTAAATCACTGCAATGTTGTTGAGCGCTTGTGGGAGGCGAGGGTTGAGTTCAATAGCCTGATGATAAAATTCCAGCGCTTCGTCGTGTTCACCGTTGCTAGCATGAATCAGGCCCATGTTGTAGAGAATATAGCTGCGATCGTAGGGGTCTTCTTCTAGCGTCAGAGCTTCTTTATAGTTATCCAGCGCTTCGGCATATTCACCCTCAGCTTGAGCTGACATACCGTCACGGTAGTAGACAAAGGCTTCTTTCGCTCTTTTGTTAGTCGGCAGAACCTTCAGGATCATGTCTGCCATCACCGTGAAGGTTTTATCAATGAAGTTATCGTTCCGTTGTGTTCTGGGCATAGATACCTGTATGTTATTGCGCTCAGTTGATTAGAGTAGCTTGCCTGTTTGGAGTTTTGGGATACTATTTGTTAATTTAGCGCCGATTGGTCACTTGCTTTGATTGTCACGTCATCAAGTAGGCAAAAACGAGTTTGGCGATCGCGCTTACTCCCTAGTCTGCTGAAAGTACTCCCTATACAGGTTAGCTAAGAAGCTGTGCCGCTATTACAGGCTACACAAGGCAGCCGTAAAACAAGGTTTCTGTTTTTACGATCAATGAGTAGGTGAGTATACGAAAATTGAAATGAAACTTACTAAAACCTTATCGTTGCTGGGAGCAGTTTTCATCCTGAGTACAGTTGCTGCCTGTACATCGGGTTCAAACACTGCCGTTGATTCAGGAGCTAGCAGCGATAATGCCAGTACATCTACTCAGAGTGAAAATGCACTAGATAATCCCAGTGCCGCAACCCAGGATAATCAGACAGCTCAAACCACCGAAACTCCTCAAGCATCAGAAAAACCCAGCACCAAAACTGACACCATCAGTATTGAAGGAGAAAAGACTGAAGTTGATCTGAAGCTTTACGATGAAGCGAGTAAGGTCTTTACTACTTATTTTCCAGAATCGGCTTTTGTTCCAGAAGTAGCTAGTTCAGGTGAGGGAACGGGAACAACATTTTATTACAACGTGAATGGGACTAAAAATCAAGATGTCTATGTCTCCGTAGCTTTTCCTACCTCCGCAAAAGACCTAGAAGCAGTTGAAAAATTAGTCACGGGTAGTGGGGGGTTAGCTGAGACGAATCAGTGGAAAGTGGTTGAACAAAGCAAAGAAGTTCCCTATTCCTGGGCAAAGGAAAAAATAGTTTTCCAGAAAAGTGAAGGAAGTGACAATATCGTTGGTGAAGTTTACCTGGGTGAATCGGAAGGCAAAGTTTTCTATGTAATTAACCATTATCCAGCCGAATATGGAGATGGGTTTGCGCCCAGATCTAACCTAATTCTCAAGAATTTGCAGGTTAGTCGTTAATCAAGAACTTATCCCTTGTGAAATATCGTTTTTTGTAGGGGCACGGCATTGCCGTGCCCTTATGGCTTGCAGTTACCCTCGCCAAGCAGGAGACGAGCGATTTTCCACCAGAGCGATCGCAAATGTTACAGAGGAGCAATACAATTGTTACGAAAGTAGTACCCGCAACGAAACAGCTTTGGAGACCTTTCACTACTACCTTTGCCCCAATCCTCTTTCTCGATCATCAAACTCGTTGCACTTTATCAATCCCTGCAATTCTAGTACGTGCAGGAGAAACTGCCTTCCACCGACTCTTGCTCACCGTACCTTTCATCCCAATATCTTAGGCTCATTTAATAGGTATTTATTCTTAGAAAAAAGTTTTTCTGAAAAAGCACTTTACAAAACTTTATGTCTGTTTATATCATTAATGTTGCGGTGAGTTTACATTAACTTTTTCTAAGAAGTGTTTTAAGGTTTTACAGAGTGTAGGACTAGAGGGCTGATTCAGCACACAGCACGCAGAGATTAAGTTTAAACGAGTAACAGTCAGGAAAACCACCGCATTTTCTAGGGGTTAGACATTGAGCCTCTATGGGTCGCCTCAATAAGGCAAGGATAAAGGAAGATGGCGTGGAAAAAATTATGTGTTAAAGCGACAATTTGGCTAGCAGCCGAAATCGTTCTGAATCTACTCGGACTCGATAACCTAGCCGACTACAGCGAATTCCTCTTCGAGAAAGAAGTTGCAATTGTAACCCCTCAGCCTCAACTGGCAGTTGTAGTTCCCCCTCGTCGCCCTCTGTTTAACTACAATCTGTCTTATCGTTTCACTCTTGGTGTTAACGCTTAACCTTTATAGACTCGGTTACACAGAAAATATTCAACGCTGACAATCTTTTCACTAAACCTTGGTGCAATCGCAACAAATACCCCTTCATGTTTTAGCGATCGCCACCCAAGAGCCTCGGAGAATTTCATCAAAGGTTTACTCGATTGAGGTCTTTTCCAGGTAATTTCTTCACAGAACTTTAGCTAACTTGAGAATAGTGATGAAGCGGTGAGTTTTCATTCACTTGGAACTAGAGGTGTTTTGCCGTTTTACGGGATGTAGAACCAA
>CBKWLJ010000538.1:0-5741 GCA_966675205.1 uncultured bacterium | reverse complement strand
GCTGGTTTAAATGCCTGCTTGCAGCAAATTGAGCGTTTGATTGCGACTAGCACCTCTGAATTTGTTACTAGAGGAGACCTAGAAACTCTCCAACGCTTAGTGGATGAATTCAGAACTGAGCTGGCGACGTTGGGAACACGAGTGGATCAATTGGAAGGTCGGGTGGCTTTCCTGGAAGACAATCAATTCTCCACAACGACCAAGCTATCTGGTGAAGCAATTTTCGCGCTCACAGACGAGTTTAACCAAGATCTTTCTAACAACACGGTCTTCCAAGACCGGGTTCGTTTAACCTTCAACACCAGCTTTACCGGTCAGGATCGCTTAGTCACTCGTCTCGCCGCTGGTAACGCTAATCTGTTCAATAACAGCCAAGGTGGTCTGTTATCTGAAGGTCAGCAAACATTTAACATTGGCAATACCGGTAACAACGACGTTGTTCTGGACTGGTTGGCGTACTACTTTAACTTTGGTGCCTCAAAAGTTTACCTTGCGGCCACCGGAGGGATTCACAGCGACTATGCCCCTACCCTCAATCCTTACTTTGAGGACTACGATGGCGGGAATGGCGCTCTCTCGACCTTTGCTTCAGAAAACCCGATTTATCGGATTGGTGGAGGGGCTGGTGCTGCTGTCAGCTTCGGAGTTGGACCTCTAGAAAGCGTTTTGGGACCGAGTACCCTGACTATTGGGTATCTGGCTGGAGCTGGCTCTAATGGTCTTCGCAGTTTTGGTGCCAACGATCCGAATGAGAAGTCAGGTCTGTTTGATGGCGACTACGCAGCTCTCGGTCAGCTTAACTTCAATTTAGGCGATCGCATCGGTATTGGTGCTACCTACGTCCATGGTTATCACAATACAGGTACTGCGATCTTTGATGCTGGTGGCGGTGTTTTTCCTGTCGTAGGTTCTTTGGCTGCTAATTTACCCACGGCAGTTTCAGGTCGGGCTACTCCAGTCGTAACTAACTCCTACGGAGGAGAAGTTGCTTTCCGTCTCTCTGAAAATATCTCCATTAGCGGTTTTGGGTCATACACCAGAGCAATTCTGATTGGCCAAGGAACTGGAGATATCTGGAGTTACGGCGGTGGTGTTGCCTTCTCTGACTTTGGTTCACCAGGTAGCGTTTTAGGTCTGTTTGCAGGCGTAGAACCGACCTTAAGAGGTCTAAGCGCTGGAGCTCGTCCTGCTGGAGGCTTTTCTCGGGATAACGTTTGGCACTTTGAAGGGTTCTACAAGTACAAGCTGAACAACAATATCTCAGTGACTCCTGGCGTGATCTGGATTACCGCTCCCGGTCAAAATGATGGCAACGATGACGCTATTATTGGTACGCTCAGAACAACCTTCACCTTCTAGAAGGATGAGCTAACTACTAAGGCACAAAAATAACAATCTAATGATTTAGCCTCGCTGCTGGCGAGGCTTTTTTATTCCTCAAGTCAGGCCTAAACCAATATCAATTCAACAGGGGTATTGAGGTGATTTAATCCCTACGAAAGAGTCACGCCAGATATAACTTGAGCTAACTTGATAGAAGCAAGTTACAAGCTTTATCCTATTTCACTAAAAGCCTGCTACAGACGCTTTTCTGCTTACCTCCTTGAGCGGGGGGGTTGGGAGGCTCAATTTATAGCTCAGTAAAAGTGAAATGGTATTAGGGCCGACTGCTGCCATTGCAGCATCATTAGCTATGAACAACTTTATGAACAAATTGGAAGAAAAACCTATGAGTAACGAAGGCAAGAAAGTCGTACCGCAAACTAATCCTGCACAAGCAGAACCGGGAAGGGGTACCCCAGGTAATCAAATAGGAGTACAAACGGCTCAAACAACAGCAGTAAATCCTGCTGATGCGAAGATTCCTTCGGGAGCAGATGTCGAGGAAAATATTAGAGAAGTTAAGGCTGTAGATAGACAAGAAGAAGGTTCGGGGATGACTACAACAGATGGGTATGTCATCGATGAGTCGGGGCGTCTCGATAATTATGCGGTTGAACCAGAAATCTATGTTGAATCGAACAAGTAAGCTTTAATCTTAGCTGGGACTACCAACCCTAACACTTTAAAAGGTATCCCAGTTTTTAAGCTTTGACTAGTGCAAGGAAGCAGAAAATAGGAACAAAAGTCTGTAAGGAAAAAAAACTTTTACAGTAAACTTTTTAAGTAAAAAATAATTTTGTTTTATAGCAGTTCTTATGGGCAGAAAGTACCGTAAAGAAACAGCGAAATTGAGTTTCTAAAAACCAGGTATTCTATTTAATTTAATTGAGTAATCACTATAAATATCCTCTAGGTCAATAGATATAGCAGTTATTAACATAAAAACATTAGAAATTCTCTGAGAGAGAAGGGCGAATTGCTTATAAGTTATTCGCTTTATACTTATAAAAAGAATTTATTTAAGGCTATTTGGTTATAACTAAAAAGCTTACAACATTTTATAGATTTTGCAAAGTTGAACAGTTTCAACGGCCTATTTAAAGTTTTTGCTAACTTAAAACTATTCATTTTTCCAAATTTGGAAAATTACGTCCCTGCTTCACAATTTATTTGGGTTCGCTATATAATAACGTATGATAATTTATTACCCAAAACATAAATTTGATGAAAAATCGTGGGCGGGTAACAGCTTATTTACCAGAAGAAATCCAAAAAGCATTAGAAGAATGGGCTCAAGAAGAAAGCCGCTCATTAAGTAGCCTCGCAACGTATCTTCTGACTCAAGCAGTAAAAGATCGACAGCAGCAAAAAGAGAAAAAGCTCAATGAATACTGAATTTGATTGAGAAGAAAGGTGAGGTATGTAAAATTGATAAGGGTTAATTGTATAGCAGTCGCCACAATTGTTAGGACACTTTTGTGTTCCCTATTCCTTGTTAAGGAGTTCCCTTCCAAGCCAAATATAATGTCCTAACCCATATGTCTGTTGCTATATTACTTATTATTTATTGAATTCTGCATAAATGTTGATAAAAAGGCAGGGACTGCGTATTACTTAGTGCAAGAAGGCTCCAAGTAAGGAGGCTCCAAGTCAGAAGGGATATTGCTTTTACAGTAAGCTTTTTAACTTTTTTAACGGGTGATTTATTTCTGCCGCGCTGCACTAGTGAACAATCTAAGCCGGAGTTCCCCCGCCGGGGGCACTCCAGTCTAAGGCTGAAGTAAAAATTATTGGATCTGGGAAATAAGCTGTTGCTCCTGATGAAGATGAGGAAGTTTAATTAATTTTTTGACGCGCTGCTTCTAAGAGTAGGCGCTGTTCAGCCCTGGCGATCGCTTGGTAGGTGCGCTCTACATCATTGACATCAACGGAAATTGAGGTAATACCCCATTGCACTAAGGGGTCAATGAGTTCAGGATACTGAACGGGAGCTTGACCGCAAATCGAGCAGGGAATACCAACATTTCTTGCGGTTTCAACGAGTTGTTTGAGGGCTCGTCTCACGACTGGATGACGCCCATTGAGAGAGGAATTTAAGGGTTCGCGATCGCGGTCGGCTGCCAGCAACAGTTGAGTTAAATCATTGCTGCCAATGGAAATACCCTGAACCCCAGCTTGCACATAATCGGGGAGTAGAAATAACACTGAAGGCACTTCTGCCATAATCCAGAGTTGGAAGTGAGGGTCTTTAGCTAATCCTGCCTGTTCAACTCGACGGCGACAGAAGGCAAACTCCTCAACAGTACGAACAAAAGGCAACATCAGATGGATGTTAGCATAGCCGTACCCTTGAACCTGCGCTAAGGCGGCGAGTTCTAAATCAAAGCAGGTGGGGTCATCGAGATAGCGAAGGGTGCCGCGTCGGCCGACGATGGGATTAACTTCTGCTTCAGTCGGAGAAGTCATCCCCGTCAGACGCTGTAACTCATGCGATCGCCAATCCAATGAGCGATAAAACACAGGTCTTGGGCTAAATGCCGCCGCAAACTGAAGGATGTATTGAGCAAGGCGCGTTACTAATTCACTACTCTTCCCCTGCCTCAACCAACTATCTAAAGGCTGATTTTCCAGAGCATCTAGCATCATTAGCTCCGATCGCAATAACCCAATCCCATCTACTGGCAGCCCAACGATTTTTTCCAGAGAGTGCGGTTGACTCACATTAACCAACAATTGAGTAGCAATTGGATACACAGAACCTATAGCAGCAGGGGGATTGGTAATTGGGAATTCATCAATCGTGTTAGTATTTGACCGATTGAGGCGATGCACTTCTCCTTGGTCACCATCTAAAAAGAGAAGATCTCCGGTTTCAATCAGTTGAGTAACCTGAGCAACACTGACTACAGCAGGTATTCCCAATTCTCTAGCAACAATCGCTGCATGGCTCGTCATCCCTCCTTGTTCAGTGACAACACCAGCCGCTAACTTGAGCCAAGGAAGCCAATTAGGGGAGATACTAGGAGCAACCAAAATTCTCCCTGGAAGCATTGTGGTGAGAATTTTATCTTCGCTAGTGAGGACTTGCGCTGGTGCTGTAACTCGTCCCGCCCCTGCTGGTAATCCTCTGACGATCTGAGGCGTAAAGTTGGGAGGAGTCGGTTGAGTAGGCATTGAAATCGGAGCGCTGGCAGTCAAAGGTTGAGGATTCAATTGTGTAAGGTAGAGCTGGGGTTCTGAGCAGTCGGTGGGTTGACAAAGAGCCCATTCTATAAAAAAAGACGGAGTGAGTTCAGTCACTAGCTGTTGGGATAGCTCAATCAATTGTTTGAGATATTTTTCTTCCAAGGCGTACTGCTTTTGTTGTTCCTCGCCCAGTACATAAGCCTGCAAGCCTCTTTCGGTGAGGGTGTCGGATTCGGAGCGATGATGGAGACGATAAGCGCGGGTTTTACTGCCTAATTGTGAAGAGATAACAGCACCCGTATTTGCCTGCAACTGGTAGGAATCAGGGAGGACTTCTCCCTTGGCAAGAGCTTCTCCCATGCCCCAAGTGGCTTGAATTCTTGATTCTGCTGGATTAACTTCCAGTGTTCCCGAAGCGATCACCTCCCACAGGGGTTGCACCAAGACGGCTAAGTTCAACTGCTGTAGCTCGATGCCGTTTCGCTGCCAATAAAACAAGCTTCTCGCACGAAACAGTTCTGCCCATACTCGTTTTAAGGAAAGGATTAAAGCGTCTGGGGTACGAACGCAAGTGTAAGATTCCAACAGCCCAGAGGGTAAAATGTCAATCGTGTTGAGCGAGTTATAGGCAACAGCAGAACTCTTGTTTGTAAATGCAGCAGACCATGAAGGTGTGGGAGAGTGAATTTCAAAGGTATGATCAGGAACATTACTATTATTGGCTTGTAGTGACACAGAAGGGCGCAAAATCAACACCGATGCCTCTAAAGCCTCAACTGCCGTTAGAAATGAAGTTGCCCAATGCGAGGGTAATGGGGCCGTCGCGATCGCTTGGCGAATTTGTTGAGCAACTTGCTGTAACTGATATGAATTATCGACATCCACATGAAACGATGAATAGGGTAAGTCTCTGAGTAGTGGTTCTGATTCACCCAAGGTTTCAATAAACTCCCAAAAGCCAATGCCTTGGTTGGATGTTAGCCCAAATGGCAGGTTAACACTGGCGGCGATCGCTCCAGGAGACAGGGCAGGGTTCTGTGCGGGAATGACAAAACCAGGCACCACTGGGTACCCACGCTGCAAAAGCTGACTTAAGAGAAAAGCTTTTTGCCCCACTAAGGGGCGATCTGACGGTTGAATTTGATCGAGCCAGTAGAAATTATCCAAAATTA
>CBKWLJ010000537.1:0-5803 GCA_966675205.1 uncultured bacterium | reverse complement strand
AAATGAAGGGTGTCCTGAATCAATTCCGAATTCCGAATTCCGAATTCCGAATTATTTTGCTCACTTATAAGGAAACACTGCTTGTCTAAACGTCAAACCCACCCTTCTAGCTCTAACATATTCTTTACCTTGATACCAATCAACCTTACGGTGAGCAGCGCTATGTTTCCATATATATCTAGCCTCTTTCTGTAAAACCAGTAAACTTCCTGGCAATAACAGAATTTCTCTGTTTTCGTTGGTTTGAGAATGTGTAAATTCCATGACATAAGCACTGCCCAAACTTAAAGTGATAATGCTGTTACCAAAGCAAGTCACACAATCAATATGACTCGTCAGCCCTTCTCCAGGTTGGTAGTCATTCACTGTAAGTTGATCAGGAACAATCGGCGTAAGCCCCTCGTTGTATAGACGTAGAGCAAAACTTTGTGCCCATTCCGGCAAAGGGCCTAAGTAGTTCGCTCCAACCAAAACACCATTTTTATAGATATATCTATATCCATGCTGCTGAATTCTTCTTTTGAATTCTATGGATTCTATTGACCATTCCTCTCGATCTAAAGAATCGAGCAGTTGATTTTGTTCTTCAATAGTAATGTAATTAGGAATGTACTTTAGTCCTGATATACCTGGGTTTTCAGATGAGAGTTGAATTTCTAAATCGGATGTAGTCATAGTAGTAACGCATTCTCTCCTTGTTTTAATATTTGTGCATCAGTAATATGTCTTAAACGCTCTACGCCATTTGGCTTAAACATGAATGAATAGCGAAAACTTTAATAATTATAACATTTTGTAAAAATAGGGAATTGTGGAAAAAGTTTCATAATATTTTCTACTCTGCCTCTTCTCAAAGATAGAAGAATTGACTAGTAACTCCTGTTACTAGCTGACAGTTATAAATCTCCACAAAGTTTTGAGAGAAATGGGAAGATAATTATAGCCGATACAGTTGAATCTCAACAGAGGGGTGTCATTGAGCGGCAAAATGAGATCGCATCGAAACTTTACCCATCATTCCTCTATTTATCAATCGGTGACATTTCAGTTTAGGCATCATCAAACAGTCAGGAACTTATGGAACACCAAAATCAGCGCCAGGTAACGCGCCGCCGCTTCTTAGTCAGGTCGGCTATGGCAGGGACTGGACTGATTACAGCAAAGTTGTTATCTAAATCTGGTGTAGCACAAGCTAGATTTCCTGCGATCGCTATCTCCGATAAAATGCGTCCTCAAATCCCCTACGGTGTAGCGAGTGGAGACATTACAGGCACTCGTGCGTTGATTTGGAGTCGGAGCGATCGCCCTGCTCGTATGATAGTGGAATACGATACCCTAGAGTCTTTCCGGAACGCTGAGCGAATCATTGGGCCAGCAGCGCTAGAAACGAGCGATTACACGGCACGGATTAACCTAAGCAACCTACCACCCGCTCAGCAAATCTTCTACCGAGTCACATTCCAAGATTTAGCTGACCCTAATATCTATAGTGCCCCCGTTATTGGCAGTTTTCGCACACCACCCGCCACAAAGCGCGATATCTTCTTCGCTTGGTCCGGTGATACAGCCGGTCAAGGGTGGGGTATCAATCCAGAGTGGGGTGGGATGAAAATTTATGAAACTATACGGCAGTTAAATCCAGACTTTTTTATCCATTCTGGCGACTATATCTATGCCGATAGTCCCATCGAATCTGAAGTCAAGTTAAACGACGGCAGGATTTGGAAGAACTTAACCACACCAGAAAAGTCAAAAGTAGCAGAAACCCTCACCGAATTTCGTGGCAATTACATTTACAACCTCCTCGATGAAAACATTCGCCGCTTCAATGCTCAAGTTCCTCAACTTGTACAGTGGGACGACCACGAGACAACCAACAACTGGTATCCTACCGAGATGCTCTTAAACGATGACCGTTACAAAGTCAAAAGCGTCTCTCTCCTAGCCGCACGAGCTAAGCAAGCCTTTTTGGAATATACTCCCATCCGCTTCAACGCCAACAACCCAGAACAGATTTACCGTTCCTTCCGTTACGGCCCCTCTGTAGAAATCTTTATGCTGGATATGCGAAGTTACCGAGGGCCGAATACTCCCAATCGCCAAACAGAAGCGAGTGAAGCAACAGAATTTCTAGGTAATGCTCAAGTGCGTTGGTTGAAAAACAAACTGAAGAACTCACGCTCAACCTGGAAAATTATCGCTAGCGATATGCCACTGGGACTCGTTGTTCGAGATGGGGAGAGCAACTTTGAGAATGTGGCAAATGGGGATGGCCAAGCCTTGGGACGTGAACTCGAACTGGCTGATTTACTCCGGTTTATCAAACAAAACAATATCAAGAATGTCATCTGGCTGACCGCCGATGTTCATTATGCAGCCGCACACTACTACAATCCCAACCAAGCTCAGTTTAGCGACTTCAAACCCTTTTGGGAATTTGTCGCTGGGCCGCTACACGCCGGAACATTTGGCCCCAGCAAACTCGACAACACCTTTGGTCCTCAAATCAAGTTTCAAAGCATACCCTCAGACTTGAAGCAAAATCTCCCTCCCACTGAAGGGTTTCAATTCTTCGGCACAGTCAAAATTGATGGTGCTAGCGAGATGATGAGAGTTGCTCTACACAATCTTGAAGGTAAAACGATCTACAGCATAGATTTGCCACCAGAAACATAAAGCAAATACAGGTCAATCCCTTCGGGTAGGAAAAAGGGGAAAGGGAAAAGAAAACCCAATACATCAATGTAGGGACACAGAAAGGAGGAGGCGAGAAATATCGCTCTCACTCCCTGTTTTTCTCCTTTTCGTTTCCATTAATAAATTAGGGGGCTTGAGACAAGCATTGCGTGGTCTTGTCTTGCCCTTTCCCGTTTAACTCTTTCCCTTTTCCCCCGCAACGCGGTTTTGGCTAGCTCGTGAGAAATTCGCAAGTGAAGAAATGTCAATTATCCAAGAAAGTCTCGATTTTGGTGTAATATACTCCAAAGGTTAATGAACAGAATTTTCTATAACTTCCACAGTTGGGTTGGTGCATCTAAAAGTAGCCCATTCAAGAGCTTTAAAGCTGAAGTCAAGTTTAATTAAACGAATTTACTTCCTACGCCTCCTCAATCCAAAGGCGTGATTGTTGTTTGGCGTAAGCATTTTTCATGTGTTTTTTGACGGTGTTAATCGTAATGTACAGCTTAGCCGCAATTTCTTTGTAAGAGTAGTTGGCTCGGCGCAGTAACCAAACTTCTGCTTCACGAGGCGTTAAGTCATATTTCTTGGCTTCAGTGATTGCTGCGTTGTGAGTAGATTGTTTGCGATCTTCGATTGTTACCAATAAGTAAGGAAAATCATTTTCACCCAACTCTAGCCAGCGCACCCTCACTCGAAAAACATCTGTATCATTTGTACTAATTTCTGCCTCGATAATCATTTTTTCATTGGGAAATAGTTCTCGGCTTTCAATTAAAGATTCGCAAATTTGCCAAATTGGCAGCGGCACTAAATGATTCTGTAATCGCTCAGAGGAAAGCTGGTGGCAAATGCGGCGAGCGCAATCATTAGCGTGAATCCATTCTCCTTGTTCGGTCAAAATTAAAACACCATCAACGAAGCCTTCAATGATAGCTTGCAGAAAGTAGGGGTGTCTGGAAGGGTCAGAGTACGGCACTTTGGATTGTTGTTCTGAATAATTCCGTGATTTAACGCTTTTGAGGTGACGGTTCAGTTTTGGTGCCAGCATAGACATCATGAATCTCCTTCAAATGAGTAGCTGAGAAGTAAAAAGCTCCAGCAATTCTCCACAAGAGAGTTAAACCCATTCTGTGATTTGAACTCCTGTAGCTACAAGGAGTAGGTTGAAAATTTCCAAAACTTACAGAATTCAATTGTATAAACTCAGGAAAGGTGAAATCACCTGAAGGAGGGTGAAGTTTTTATGCCGGTTTTAGTTTTGCAAATAAAATACGAAATTAGAGGATTTCAGGGTGTTGATATAGATTGCAAAGGTGCTTGAAGGCAATCAGTAGCAGGAGTCACGTTCACTAAAAATGAGCAATGACTCATTCCAGTATTCTGGAAGGATTTGTGAATGATACTTTTGCATCAATAGCAAAAGATAAAGATGACAAGCCCTACTGCTACTGAACAAAAACTTTTATTGCCAAAGGCTTTATTCATTTAATAACTAGCGGGATATGAATCCAGAATTAATCGATCAGTGGTTTCCCATTGAGCAACAGCGCAACTACATTTCAATGCTGCTCAATCCAAGACGAGTGGGCTTAACCCGTCGTCGGGCTGAATGTTTTGTACGGTTATGGACTTATCTACTGCTCAAGCAGCAGCAAGAATTAGGTGAACGCTTGGGGCAACCTTTAACTCAGTTGCAAATTCCCCAAGGGTTTGTCGCTTGTACCCATCGCGAAGCGGCAGAATTATTCTATGCTCACAAAGATCGAGGAAGCGATCGCGCAGCAGGCATGATGATAGATATGCTGGTCGCATTAGGGCTAGTGCAGAAAGATTTTGACGGCAACACGGTTTGCTTGCAAATTCGCTCTGTACCCAACTTGGCCCAAGGGCATCAGTCTACTGAGCAAGTCCCGATTAAGGTGGATAGCTTCAATCCCCGAACCGATGCTGTTCCGGTTGCTAGTTTTCTCGCTCACAACTACAACTGGATGAACAATACTACGACAGCAGTCCCCCACAAGATCAAAAATCTACTGCGTTCTTGGGCGAGACAATATCCGACTGGGATGCGGGTACTGCGTCGGTGTGATACATCTCATCCAGTGGGGTTTTATCTTCTTTATCCCACTGCACCAGAATCGGAAGAGAACTTCTCCCTGCCACCGAGCAGAAGTTTGCATTTAAGTTCGGCTTCGGATATCGATCCATTAAAAATGGCTATTCCGGGAAAGGATGATTGCACTTCAGTCATGGTAAGGAGTTGGATGATTGATACGCCTTACAGGACATGGGACAACGTGCGTCGATTCTTAGAGGATGTGCAGCAAACTTTGATCCGAATGCAAGTTGATTTTCCCAACCTGTGCGATTTTTATGCCCTGGTTATCCATCCTAGATATGAAGAACTGGCAAGGGGTGTAGGGTTTCAAAAAATTGGACTCGACCCGAAGTCGTCAATTTACTGGATGTACAGCGCTGTAGATCAGTTTTTAGACTTGGATATCAAAGAAGCGATTTCCAAGCTTGAGTTTGTCTACCCTTCCCCGGAATTATTTTAGAGTTTTGCGATCGCGTTTGGGTTCCTTGACTTAAGATTCCGGTAGCACCACTGAGTTATGTAGGTTCATCCAGCAGTGGAGTGACTATACAACAAAAGCCTATAATCTACCGATATTTAAGCGAGTCTACGGCTCAACAGTAACGTCTGACTTCGCGAAGACGCAGAAGAGCTAGGAAGCACAGGAGCTAAGGAGCAAATTTTTCTTTCTTGCATAGCGGATGCAAGTGAGTCCGTGGAAGCCTTAGTCTCCTTTCCCTTTCCTAGTGCCGTAGGCACTTCAACTTGAAACTGCTTCAGTTCTGTAGCACTATCTTGCCCTCAATTGTAAATTTATTGATACATCTCGTTGCCTATAACCCTCTCATATCAAGGGATTGAGCCGCGTAACCTCCAAAAAACTTAATAAAAATGAGAGTAATTTTGCCAAAATACTTTACAAATCTAAACAAAGCCGTTAATGTAAATATGGACAGGCAAACAAACTGTCTTCCGAACCTAGAAAACTAAAGCCATCATAAGAACATGACAACCACATTACAGCGTCAACAGAGCGCTTCCGTG
>CBKWLJ010000536.1:0-5887 GCA_966675205.1 uncultured bacterium | reverse complement strand
GCGGGGAGGACATTCGGAAATTGACGCTCCAGCCGTTTGAAGCGCGTGTCTACCGCCTGCGATAACTAAGCTGATGTGCATCTAAATTGCCGAATAAAGACGGGCAAGATGCCCATTCCACAATAAGTATTGCTACTTACCAACTTGCTTTTTAAGCAAGGACAGCTTACTCACTGTGGGTTAGCGTCCTTTAACCTTGATGTCCGTTCGTCTCGCTGGTGAGCTTACTCTGCGGTAAATTACCCACTACCTTGACAACATCAATACCTGTTGTCTGACGTAGCTGCTCTAGGAAAGATGCCATTTTAGTGACGTTACTGCCATTGTGGGCATCAATTACGGTTAAGTTTTCCACCTCAACTTCTGGTACTCCAGCCGCCATGGTTTTCAGGAGCGGTTCTAGCTTCTGGAAGAGGAAGATTTCTCGTGCAGAGGTACCCGCCGCTTTCCAAGATTCTGCCAAGCGTTGTGTACCTGCGGCTTGTGCCTTGCCGTCTTCTACAATGCGTGCAGCATCGCCTCTTGCTTTTGCGATCGCTCTTTTACAGTCTGCTTCTGCGGGGGCTACGACATCCGCCTGCAATTGCTGTTCTACTTGCTTGATGCGCTCCGTTTGTACGGCTACTTCTGCCTGAACTCGCGCTACTTCTGCTCCTACTACAGATTCTACTTCAGCGACAACTGCCGATCGCTTCGTTAGCGCATCTCTCACTCTCCGTTCTGCCTCTGCCTTCGCTACTTGCAAATCTCGCTCGATCCGTCTTAATGATGTAATGCGATCGTTTTCTGAGGTTTGGATAATGGACTCTACCTTTGCTTTGGCTTCCGCGATTCGCGCATCTCGTAATAGTTCTGCCTGTTGCTTGCGTCCGATTGAATCTAGATAGCGAACTTCATCACAAATATTCTTAATTTGGAGGTTATCCAGTACCAATCCCAGTTTTTCCAAATCGTCTTCTGCTTCCTCTAACAGAATTTTGGCGAAGGCAATTTTGTCTTCATTGACTTGTTCTGGAGTTAGGCTTGATAAAACGCCTCGTAAGTTTCCTTCGAGTGTCTCTTTTGCTAGTTGTTCGATTTCCTGACGACTTTTGCCTAAAAGGCGTTCAATTGCATTATGAATGGTGGGTTCTTCACCAGCAATTTTGATGTTTGCTACCCCTTCTACTGTGAGAGGAATTCCACCTTTAGAGTAGGCGTTGGATACTCGTAGCTCGATAATCATGTTGGTGAGATCCATGCGGAAAGTGCGCTCCAATAGAGGCACTTGAATACTGCTACCTCCTTTGACTAAGCGATATCCCACCTCTCGCCCATCTGTAATTTGGGTACGATTTCCGGCAAAGATGAGAATTTCGCTGGGCTGGCAAATGTAGTAAAGGTTGCGAATTACCCAAAATCCAGCTCCAGTACCAATACCAAAAATTCCGAGGAGTAGGGCTATAATTTCCATGTTTTTTTCCTTTTTTTTAACGCAGAGGAACGCTGAGTTTTACGCTCCAGGGACGCGGAGGGTTTAGAGGGTTTTAGGAGGATGATTGGAGTTGAGGGTGCCTATTACGTCAATGCCGAGGGTTTGATTGATGCTTTGTAGGAATTGCAAGATAATTTCTGGATAGACGTTGACTAGGCTTGCTAGAGATTTGCCGTCGCCGTTATCAATGACGTTTACTTTATCGAGTTGAATTCGTTTGGGGATTTGGACGGCTTCTTTGAGGACTGTTTCGATTTGCTGAATTAAGAATAGTTCGGAGGCATCGCTGCCAGTTTGTTGCCAAACTTGGGAGAGGATATCATTAACTAATGCGGCGGCTTTGGCGGTTTCTTCGAGGACTGCGGCTTCTCCTCTGGCGCGAAGTTCTTTGGCTTGCCGTTGGGCTTCGGCGGGGAGAACTTCATCGGCTTCTAGACGCAGGCGTTCTAATTCCGATCGCAAAGCTTGGAGTACTTGTTCGGCTTTGGCTTTCTTTTCTTTTGCTGCGGCGAGGGTGATTTCTTCTTCCGATCGCGCTTTTTGTTCTAGCTTGGCTTTGATTTTGCGAAGTTCGTTTTGTTTTTCTAGAACGATAATTCGATCTTGAGTTTTGGCAACTTCTGCGTGTTCTTCGCATTCAGCTTCTATCTGTTCAGCTTTGGCAAGCGCATTAGATTCAGCGATTTCTGCATCTCGGATAATTAGCGCGATTTGCTTGCGGCCTAAGGATTTGAGATAGTCTACATCATCGGAGACGCTTTGAATTTTTAGAGTGTCGAGTTGTAGCCCTAGTTTAGTTAAGTCGCGACTAACATCGGAGGCAATTCGTTCAGCAAAACGAAGGCGATCTTCATTGAGTTCTTCAGGGGTGAGGGTAGCAACAACACCCCGGAGGTAGCCTTCTAGGGTTTCTCGAGAGACGCGGGTAAGTTCGGAGCGATCACGATCGAGAAAGCGTTCGATCGCATTACCCACGACTAACGGATCGGTGGAGATTTTGACATTTGCGATCGCTTGAATATTTAGAGGTGTTCCTCCCTTTGCATAGGCGTTCCGCACCTCCACCCGCACGGGCATTGTTGTTACGTCCATGCGTTTAACGGTTTCCACAATGGGAATACGAATTGCCCGTCCTCCAGTTAGCACGCGATAGCCAACTTCTTGCCCATCTTTAGTACGTCGCTTTCGGCCTGAAAGAATTAAAACTTCATTCGGTTTGCAAATGCACAAAAAGGATTTGAGGAACCACGCCAAAACAATGATTCCAAAGATGGAAAGAGCAATGGGAAGGCTGCTCCAAAGTAAGCCTTCAAAGTTATTTCTCTGATTACTGCTTGGGAAACTTGGATTCAATTGTGCGACTTGTACAACGGCAACATCTTGCTCGGAAAAAGAGTTAAATTTCGTTTGAGCATTCATAACAGGTTTCCATTAGATATTGTTGATTTCTTGGCGATTAAAATCCTCAGGCACTACCCACACCTTATTACCCTTCAGCGCGACAACAAATACGCGATCGCCTTGATTAAATACTTTTGAGTCGTCTGTAAAAGCAACGAAATCGACCAAAGACCCTTTGACATTAATCCGAACCTTCCCTTGTGTTTTGGCATCAAAAGGAATCTCAACCGTTCCGGAACGACCAACTACATGATTGGTGCGAACTAAGCTATCCACTACTTGGCGTCGCCGTTGGATATAAATCAACCAAACCACCAAAGCTCCAGCAAGAATACCAACGGCAACCGAAATGCAAACGATTATCAGGATTAGATTATTCACCACCACCTCCCGAATCTATGAAATACTCAACTGACAAAGGAATGAAAATTCTTCTTTATCCTTCTACCTTCTGCCTTCTGCCTGCTACCTTCTACCTTCTACCTTCTATCTTCTGCCTGCTACCTTCTGCCTGCTACCTTCTACCTTCTGCCTCCTGCCTTCTACCTTCTGACTCCTGACTCCTGACTCCTGACTCCTGACTCCTATTTTCCAGACAGAGTTAATTAGACAGACTTGATATCACTGACCCAAGATTGGTGATCGATTAACCCCCCCCACATCCACCGCAGCCACCGCAGCCACCACCCCCACATCCACCGCCACCACAGCCACCATCACCTCCGTCGCCGCAGCCACCATCCCCACCACCATCACAGCTACTGTCAATTCCACCACCGTAAACACTATATTTCTTACTACTGCTGTAGCTACCATACTTACTACTACTGCTGTAGCTGTCATATTTCGTACTACTGCTGTTGCTGCGATAACCTGCAACCGGCCGACTTGTACTTTCAGGTATTCCTAACACGTGCTTTAAGTTAGTAAAAGAATTGTCTGGCAAAACTACACTACCGAATACTGCAAAAGCTAATCCTAGTTGATCGGTTTCGGATGCACTTAAATTCTTGAGATGTTCATATTTTGCTTGTAAGTTCTTCAGTGTGCGATCGCAACAGGTGCTGGAGTTGCCATTTCGATGAGACTGTGTCAACAAATGCTGGGGTTCTGCTGACAGATACAGATAGAATCCAACGACTGCTGTAATCAAGCACAGTATCAATAAGAAACCTACAGGCTTATCTCGGGAAATTCCTACGATAATCTTGGCAATACCGAGTAGCAGTACAGCGAAGACAGGCAATACAGATAACCACTGGACAATCCTAGCTCGTCTTAAAGTTTTTCTATTGGTGGCTGCTATAGAATTGGCTTGTCTAGAGCTTGTTAATAAGCCAAGCTGTCGCAACCGCGCTTCTATTGAGAGAGTCGTGGAGGTAACCGCTTTCCGGATTTGAGAGGGTCTTGTACTCTTGTGCGCCGCTTGTACGATCGCACGTTCCAAGGGATGGCAATCAGTGGGTAATGCACTACCTAATCTGAGAGTATAAGTGTTTCTGTGCACTTGCAAATGCCCTCGTTGGATCAGGTTAATAATAGCCACATCAACAGCCCGAATGTGACCATCAGCCAGATAAGCGATGTCGTAGGTATTTAGCGAACTCAATTGTTCAGATGTATCAGACTCATCAGACGAATCAAGCGTAAATTTTTGCAGACACCAACGCAGAATGTACGCTAAGACAATGGCAGTGCTTGCGACCAATGAGTAAAAGAGGAGGAATTCTGACCCTTTGAAATTTAATGGATTGCGGATAGAAGCCAAGTTTAACGAGCTACAACCTGTTACAGTTAGGGCTAACAAAAACAACAGGACTATAATTGGCGATCGCTCCGAATGAAGATTAGGTAATTCTAGGGTTGGCTTGGGCAGAATCCAGTTTTGCTGAGTATTGACTCGCAGGAAGTGAACATCGCGACCGAAACGCAGGTAGGGAGGGGGCCAGATGTCTGCGGGTGGCGAATATCCGAAGAAATGTTCGTAGCTGGCAAGCGTTTTACTGTACCAATTGTTGAATTTGTGATGTTCCCTACGACCCCCGCGAGTTGGGCCGTGATGGAATGGTGTTTGTAAGACGTTTGGGCAAAATTCGCCCCAATATGAATGGGTGTAAATCAGGTGCAGATGCCAGACTTGATCGACTTGATCCGATGGCGTTACTGGATGCCCAGCCACTACACCTAGAAAGGTAAACTTCTTGTATTCGTCGATAACGCGCTGGGTGTATTCAGCACTCCATCCATTATCTCGAGCTAGTCGCTTGCTGAAGGAAAGGTGAGCATCAGAGTCGTCTAAGGAAAACGCTTGAATCCGTTGATAAAGTTCCGCTTGCTGGGTGTTCATCAATTCACTAATTTAAAAGATTAAAACAATCAATAGGTGGAGCGATCTGTATCATCAGTAGTTCTTATCTCTAGGGCTTTGCCACTTATGCAAGAAGTTCAATGCAGTTTTGGAGTACCTAGCGTGGCTCAATAGAAATAAGAAATAAGCTTTGCAGACAGGCTCTCGCTGCGTAATCTGTAATGGAGTTATCTGTATGGTTAAACTCCTTACATCTACACAATCCTTGATTGAGCAAAGAATTAGTAGATCAGTATCAGATCGGTATAGACTATTTTTTTCTGATCTTGACAAATAAGAAATTATCTATATGAATCCAAAGCTCTAACTCATTAGCATTGAGAAACAGACAATTGGAATATTTCCCGTAAGCTGCTTTCTGGTCTACCACAAGCACTCCGCTGGAAGTGCAAGGAATCCTTTTCCCATACTTTCTGTTGTTGAGGCAGATTTTCTGAAAGTTCCATACTGTCAGTCTGCTCCAGCTTGGTATCTCCTAATGCTGCTTCACCGAAATACTCTATTAGAAGTGTTTGAGTTTGAGCAAAAGCAGTATCCAAATAATCATGGTTTGCTATTTTCCACAGTTTTAAGTCAGACTGCCATAAACTTCGGTCACAACGAATAAATGAAAATATACCTCTCCTGACCCCTGGCCCCTGACC
>CBKWLJ010000535.1:0-5919 GCA_966675205.1 uncultured bacterium | reverse complement strand
TGTGCGTAGGTGCTTGCACGGCTTGTTACCCGACACTACTCTCTACTATCTTTAGATCTGCGAGCGCATTACCTTCAGATATTCGCTGTATGTGTTCTCAAAGCCAAAGCATAGAGTGGAACCACCTTCTCATATCCCTACAAGAATAAGCTGAACTGGCAAGTATATTTGAAATAACCCCCCGTATAAACGAAGGGTTATTGCCTGTAATTATTAGTTTTTTAAGATAAACTAAGCGGATTCACTTAGCTATTTTTGTGGCTCTTTTTGCCTCCTTCTCGACCAATTTCAGCCATATGTTCACGGTCTTGGCTTACTGCTTCGCCTCCTTTCTGTCCAGCTTCTCGAGCTTCCTCAGAAGTAAACTCATGTGCTGTTCCTTTTTCATGTGCTGCCTTTCCACCTTTGCTGGCAATTTCTCTTTGTTTATCCTCATCCATTGAGGCAAATCCACGATTGCTTGTATCTGACATAGTTATACTCCGTGTTGTCGAAAATTTGTTGTTTAACTCTTTTCAAGATATGAAGTAAAAACTCTTCCTGCTTCTCCCTAGAGAGGAAGAACTAGCTCATACTCATGAATTAGGTATGAATCCCCAGTTTTTCTAAAAATGTATCCTTTGTTACTCGTTTACGACAGAAAAATAAAGGGCGGACTCCGAAGTCCGCCCCAAAATTAGAACCTCATGTTGATTTCAACAAGCTGTAATCAGACTGTCGTCGGTTCCTGTCTAGTGACCAAACCCCCCTCAACGACCGGAACATTAGCATTTTCCGGCTCAGTTTCAGGATGGAATAGCGTGGCTCCGACTTGGCAACCCCGGTAAGCTAGGATATACAATTCCTTCAAGTCGCGAATCAATGGATAGCGTGGGTTTGCGCCTGTACATTGGTCGTCAAATGCTTGGTCTGCCATTTCTTCCACTTGTTCGTAGAAGGCTTTATCCTCATCTGAGAGTACTTCCTTAATCGTCAGTGGAATATCTAACTCCTGCTTGAGATTTTCTACGGCTGCGACAAGTTTCTCGACTTTCTCTTCTTCAGTATTGCCGCCAAGTCTCAGGTAATCAGCAATCTGAGCATAGCGCCATTTTGCATTAGGATACTTGTACTGTGGGAAAATCGCTTGCTTGAATGGCACGTCGGTAGCGTTGTAGCGGATGACGTGGGAAATCATCAGCGCATTCGCCAAACCGTGCGGGACATGGAAGGTAGAACCTAGTTTGTGTGCCATCGAGTGGCAGATTCCCAGGAAGGCATTGGCAAACGCCATCCCTGCCATCGTTGCTGCATAATGCACTTTCTCCCGTGCTTTGGGGTCGTTTGCACCGTTCTTGTAAGCACTCGGTAGGTACTTAAACAGCAAGCGAATGGCTTCTAGTGCCTGCCCGTTGGTAAACTCGGAAGCGACGACTGATACATAAGCTTCTAAGGCATGAGTTAGGGCGTCGATGCCACCATAAGCGGTAAGCTTCTTGGGCATATGCATCACCAACTCTGGGTCTACGATCGCCATATTTGGAGTGAGTGCGTAGTCTGCAAGAGGATACTTAATCCCTGTGCGATCGTCCGTTACTACCGCAAACGGTGTCACTTCCGAACCCGTTCCCGATGTTGTGGGAATGGCAACCATAATGGCCTTTTGTCCTAAACTCGGTAACTCATAAACCCGCTTACGGATATCCATGAACCGAGTCGCTAATCCTTCAAACTCCGTTTCTGGATGCTCATACATCAACCACATCACTTTCGCCGCATCCATCGGTGAACCGCCCCCAATGGCAATAATCACATCGGGATTGAAGGTGTTCATCAGCGCCAATCCCCGATTTACCGTACTCAGAGAGGGGTCGGGTTCTACATCATAGAAGACATCGTATTTTACACCGATTTCTTCTAAAACCTCTTCAACGCCACGAGTCACCCCTAAGTTGTAGAGGGGTTTGTCGGTAACAATAAATGCCCGTTCTTTCCCAGCTAACTCCCGCAAGGCGACAGGCAGACAGCCATACTTAAAGTAAATCTTCGGCGGAATGCGGAACCAGAGCATATTTTCCCGCCGTTGGGATACAGACTTAATGTTGAGCAAGTGCTGAGGGCCAACGTTTTCACTGACGGAGTTACCCCCCCAAGTCCCGCAACCCAGGGTGAGAGAGGGGTCGAGTTGGAAGTTGTACAAGTCACCAATTGCCCCTTGAGAGGATGGCGTATTAATCAGGACGCGGGCTGTTTCTACGATCGCTTCGTAGGATTTTATGCGATCGCTATTCGATGGCGCAGTATAAAGAACAGCAGTATGGCCCATCCCCCCAAATTTAATCAACTGCGCCGCTTTTTCGGCTGCGGCTTGGAAGTCCTTCGCCCGATACATCGCCAAGATGGGAGAGAGTTTCTCATAAGCGAAGGGTTCTGACGTAGTGACATCTTCAACTTCGCCAATCAGCACTCTGGTGCCAGGGGGGATGGAAATTTCAGCTAATTGAGCCAACTTCTCGACGGGTTGTCCCACAATCTCTGCATTCAAACGCCCATCCACAATAATCTTGCGCCCGACCTTTTCCCGTTCTTCTGGGTTGAGGAAGTAAGCGCCGCGATCGCTAAATTCCTTTCGTACCGCGTCGTAAACCTCATCTACAACAATGACCGACTGTTCACTCGCACAAATCATGCCATTGTCAAAAGTTTTACTCAGCAGAATAGACGAGACCGCCATTTTAATATGAGCTGTTTCATCAATCAATGCCGGGGTATTCCCTGCCCCCACTCCTAAAGATGGATGTCCCGAAGAGTACGCTGCTTTCACCATTCCAGGGCCACCAGTGGCGAGGATGAGGCTAATATCCGGATGCTGCATCAACGCTTGGGACAGGGGTACGGTTGGCTCATCAATCCAGCCAATAATATCTTCAGGAGCACCCGCTTCCACAGCAGCTTTTAAAACAATTTTCGCTGCTTCTGTCGTGCATTGCTTCGCTCTGGGGTGGGGAGAAAAGATAATGCCATTACGGGTTTTGAGAGCGATTAAAGCTTTGAAAATTGCCGTTGAAGTGGGGTTCGTTGTGGGAACAATTCCTGCTAAGATTCCTACGGGTTCAGCAATTTTTTGGAAGCCAAAGGATTTGTCTTCTTCAATAACGCCGCAAGTTTTTTCGGTTTTGTATTTGTTGTAGATGATTTCCGAAGCAAAGTGATTTTTGATCACTTTATCCTCAACAATTCCCATACCCGTTTCGGCAACTGCCATCTTGGCAAGGGGAATTCGTGCTGCGTTAGCGGCAAGAGCAGCTTTTTTGAAGATTTGGTCTACCTGCTCTTGGCTATAGGTTGCGTATTTTTTTTGAGCCGCTTTGACTCGTTCAATCAGTTGCTCTAATTCTTGGTTGTTCGTGACGGTCATAAATGTCTCCATACCACTGAATCAGTCTTTACAGGTTCACTCAATTGTTGATTGGTTACATCGATAAGAGGACGGATTTTGAATGAGCCATTGCAGCAAGCATTTGGATACTATAGCAAAAGGCAAAAGGCAGGGGGCAGAAGGCAGAAGGACAAAGATTGATAGGTCAAGATTTCAGGATTTGCATATGTCCTAATCACCTTGGCGACTGCTATAAATTCAAGAAGTTCAAAATCCAGAATTTTCCACGGCTAGGTCATGTTGCGAGAACTCCAATTCGGAAGTATATTCAATTTATGGACTTGTATCCTGAATTAATTACGAACTACAAATTACGAATTACGAATTATTTCAGTCATGGATGGCAAAGTAGAATAATTTTTCCACTAACGGCTGATTGGTCTAATAATTCATGGGCATGAGCGGCTTCAGCTAAGGGAATGCGCTGAGTAATCACAGGTTGAATTTTTCGCTGTGCAAGCAAATTTAATAGCTCTGTTAAATCTTCACGGAACCAATCGGGATGGCGCTTTTTGTAGGAAGCGATGTTGTAAAATACCGCCTTGTGACCATCTGGAAGCAGCTTTAGCAGAGTCAACAACAGGAAACTTGATGCAGCAGTGAGTAATTTACCTGACTTAACCCAGACGGCCGAGGAGACACCGTAATTAATCAGTTGTCCTTTTGAACGTAGTACCTTGTAAGAACGGAGTAAGTGATTGCCACCGATCGCATCCAATACGACATCTACTCCATTGCTGGTTAATTCCCGAATCCGTTGGACGAAATCCTCGTTTTTGTAGTCGATTGGAATTCCGCCCAAATTCGATACTACTGAGTGCTTGGGCTTAGAAGCTGTCCCGTACATCTGCAAATCAACCCGTTTTCCCAGTTGTAGCATTGCTGTCCCCACACCTCCTGCTGCACCGTGAATCAAAATCTGTTTTCCTGGCTTTACCTCGGCGATACGATGCAACATTTGGTAAGCAGTAAGATAACTCAAGGGTAGACAACAGGCTTCAAAGGGGTCAACTCCGGAAGGCACGGAAACTAAATCATCTACAGGCAAACAAATATATTCGGCATAACCTCCAACGATGGTTAAGGCAACGACAACTTGCCCTAATTCCAGAGTAGATACCCCTAAACCAAGTTGATCAATTATTCCCACTATGTCGTAACCAGGTGCGTAAGGTAGAGGAGGCACTCCAGGGTACAGCCCTTCTCGCATCAATACATCGGTAAAAGCAACTCCAGTGGCAAGGATTTTGACTCGTACTTGTCCAGCTTTGGGTTCTGGGAGTTCTTCTTCAACCTGTTGCAAGACTTCTGGGCCACCATGGCGGGTAATGACAACTCGTTTGTACTTCACCGATTACCACCTCCTACAGATGCAGAGTTTGGGTTGGATAGAAGGTTTGAGAGTCTTCCAATTGGAACCACAGATGCACACAGATAAACACAAATAGATATAGGTGTTGAGTCGGTACTACGGGGGTGTTTATTGCACGGTTAGGTTGTATCTGCTAAAGATATCTATGGCTTGCTGAATCATTTCTGGTGTTGGGGGTTGGGTATCTTTGAGTTGGTAGTCATATCCCAACTGCTCCCATTTGTAGGCACCCATTTGGTGAAAAGGTAGGACTTCTACTTTTTCCACATTATCCAAGGTTGAGATAAATTGAGCCAGTCCCTCAATGTTATGGAGTGGATCGGTGAGATGGGGTACTAAGACAAATCGAATCCATGTTGGCTTATTAATCTCATGGAGATATTGAGCAAAGTTTAAGGTAGGTTCGAGAGAAACGCTGGTAACTTTTCGATAGATTTCGGGATCGGAGGATTTGATATCCAACAAGACTAAATCCACGTAATCTAGTACGGGTTTAGCGGCGTTTAGGTAGACGTAACCTGAGGTGTCGAGTGCGGTGTGAATTCCCAGTTCTTTGCAACGTCGAAAGATTTCTTTGACAAACATGGGTTGCATCAAGGGTTCTCCCCCGGTAACCGTTACCCCACCCCCGGAGAAGTTCATGTAAGAGCGATACTTTTGAATGTCTTGCATGAGTTCATCAACCGTCACTTCTTTGCCTTGTGTTAAACACCGGGCATCGGGATTATGGCAGTAAAGGCAGCGCAGGGGACAACCTTGGGTGAAGATAACGAACCGAATGCCGGGCCCATCGACAGTACCACAGCTTTCTAGGGAGTGGATGCGCCCTGTAATTGGGGATGGGGGATTGGAGACTGAGGACTGGGAACTAGTGCTTTTGGTTACCATCTGTAATTCTCGAACTTTTTGGGGTAATCGGGTTGAAGGTTAGTAGCTTGCAGGTTAGCAGGTTGGAAGGTTATCAGGTTGCAGGTTAGTAGGTTGCAGCTTGCAGGTTAGTAGACTTATAACTTTCAACCTTCAACTTTCCAACCTTCAACTTTCCAACCTTCAACTTTCCAACCTTCAACTTTCCAACCTTCAACTTTCCAACCTTCAACTTTCCAACCTTCAACTTTCCAACCTTCAA
>CBKWLJ010000534.1:0-5926 GCA_966675205.1 uncultured bacterium | reverse complement strand
AGGCTGCATCGTGCTTTTGCTCAGTTGGGCTTAAAGAGTGAAGATTACTGTGTGTTTGTACCGAGATTGGATTGGATAAGTTACCTCAATCTCAATTTAGTTTCCAATATTTTTCTAGATACTTTTAGTTGGTCTGGGGGGAATACAACTTTAGAAGCGATCGCCTGTGGTTTGCCGGTGGTGACTTGTCCGGGAGAATTTATGCGCTCTCGTCATGCCTATGGAATTTTGCAGATGATGGGAGTGACAGAAACGATCGCACAAAATGAGACGGAGTATATCGAGATTGCTGTGCGACTGGGTTTAGACTCTCGCTGGCGTCAGGAAGTCGGACAAAAAATTTGCGATCGCCATAGCTGGCTTTATGATGACAGAAGTTGCTTGACTGCCTTAGAAGCCTTCTACAAAAAGGTAGTTTTAGAACACCCATTGAGTAAGCGAACATTCATCTAGTTTGCAGTCGCTACAAATGTCTTTGCAGGAAGCGATCGTTTTCTTAAACAGAAAAAATCTGTGCGATCGCAATTTTAACATCGGGAAATGCCAGCGGTGAGATTGTTTCACTCATTGATAACTCTATCGTTTGCTGATAATCTCCTGACACTGGCGAACGGTAAACAATCAGCTTTCTACCTAGAACATTAACCACCCAATATTCTAAAATAGTCTCTCGTGCATAAATCTTTTTCTTAACAGAAGTATCGCGTTCTAGCGTAGACTTAGAAACCTCAACCAACAATAAAATATCTGTAGGGAATGGGTGATGCTCTAAATACTGCGATCGCGGTAATTTGGCGACAACGATATCCGGTTCCGGTTCAGAGTTTGACAAAGTAATTGGCTTATTCTCTCTAACATAAGCCCGTTCTTGTGTCAACCGTTCCAACCTTTTGGCTAAATTTTCCTCAAAATAAGTGTGTTCCGTTCCTTCTGGCGGCATCTCCCAAATCAATCCATCGAGAAGTTCGACACGGCGATCGCTCAAAATTCCTGCCGCAATCATACGATGGTAATCTTCAATGGAAAAATGGGCAATTTGAAGTGTAGTGGCAGCCATTTTGCCTCATCCTCTTTCTGCTTTGAGTTGCCATCCGTCATGATTTGAGGATACTTTACCCGCTTCCCAGATTACCAGTGGAATGAATAGGATGCATAGCGGACTGAGTAAAGAACTGTATTAATCTGAAGCGAAGCCATTGCTAGCTTAGAATGGTATCCGGTCAACTCCCGACTCAAGGAACTCACAGATAGTGCCACGTCGCAGCAAGCAGCAGCCTACTAAATCCATCAAAACAGCGGAACAAACTGAACTGAAATTCCCGGCACCAGAGGATGAGAAGCTGGAAGTGTCGGCGATGGAAACGTGGCTGTGGGATGCGGCGTGTACGATTCGCGGCACGACTGACGCGCCGAAGTTCAAGGATTTCATTCTGCCGTTGGTGTTCTACAAGCGCCTCTCAGATGTGTTTGATGATGAGTTTGCTCGTCATGTAGAGGAGTTTGGGGATGAAGAGACTGCCCATGAGGTGATTGAGGCAGACCACAAGGATGCTATAGCGACGGGACGCAAAGACCGGATGGTACGCTACTACATCCCGGATGAGTATCGTTGGGAGAGAATTCGCAATCACCCCGACCAGAAAAGCAAAGCGCCTAAACTCTACGGTCAGGAACTCAATCATACGACGTTCGCGATCGCCAAGATGAATGCCGTCATCTACGATTTTCGCGATTCGAGTTTGGAAATTGGGGACACGTTTCTCAATCCCAAGTTTGTGGAGACGGGTAAGGGGTTGATGCGCCATGACTACGCGGTTGCTAATCCGATGTGGAATCAGAGCAACTATGATACGGATTTCTATGAGAAAGACCCCTGGAAGCGGTTTGAGTATGGCACTCTGTCGAAGTCGTCGGCGGATTGGGGTTGGGTGCAGCACATTCTGGCATCGCTGAATGACCAGGGACGGGCGGGGATTGTGTTGGATACGGGGGCAATTTCTCGCGGTTCGGGTAGCAAGTCATCGAATAAGGAGAGGGATATCCGCAGCAAGTTTGTGGAGAGGGATTTGTTTCATCGGGTAGCGTAATTATGAGTTGTGTTGGGGTTTTCGGCATCACATCAATTGCCAGACGCGACCTTGTTATCAACTGACAACTTCAGGCTTTTATATGTCCTGAATATCTTAATGCTTATTTTCTGTCTCATGCGTTGCAGATGACTGGAAAACTGTCAATACTAATGATAGTAGAGAAGGGATAAATTCATGCCTGATTCAGTATTCCTTGAAGTTGGTCAAAGTATTCTATCTAGTACAGGAATCTATTACAGAAATATTCAGTTACTTGGTGTTGGTGGAAATGCAGCAACATTTCTTTGCTCAGCGACTAACGGACTATGGCAAGGTAATTTATTTGCATTAAAGATTTTTCGGAAACGCTCCCAGAAAGACCGTCGTGAGTCTTTTTTGAGGGAAATAAATTTTCTTCAGTCCTACGAACATCCCTGCATAATGCGAGTTTTTGACAGCGGTGCCTTTTATGATAATCCTTTTGTTGTTGCAGAATACTGTCCAAAGACACTAGCTAATGTGATTAAGGAAGGTTCGTCAACATTAGTAGAAAAAATTACCTATACTCTAAATCTTTTATCCGCACTAAATTATTTGTCCAGTCTTAATCCTCAAATAGTACACCGTGATATTAAGCCAGCCAATATATTTATTAAAGGAAATTCTTGTATTCTAGGTGATTTTGGACTAATGAAAGTACTGGATGGAAACCTAGAGTTAGATAGAGAAGTTTTCAAAGAAAGTACTGGCGTAGGAATGCCTTATTATTACCGAACTCCAGACTTGGTTGATTATGCCCGACAGCTAGCTCCTTTAACAGTCAAAAGCGATATTTTTCAGTTAGGTCTTGTTGTTACTGAACTTTTTACAGGACTCAATCCCTCTAAAAAACTTATACAGGGAGACGATATATATAGTCGAGTAGAGTTAGAACCTATATATATATCGGTAGAACCAGAATTTGATCGTCGTATTTATGGTCAAATTAAAACCATGTTGAACTTTGACCCAAATGAGCGTCAATCTGCATCTAATTTATTATCCTATTGGCAGACTTTATTTAATGATGTTGTAATTAGTCTTTCAGGGGGTGGAGGAAGGATTTTTTAGTTGGTATTTAACCCTATATTTTAAAGCTATAAATGTCAAAGTTATGCCAGAACACTTCGCTGTCCAAAAGTCCATGCTTTTATCGACTTCGACCATCCCGATCACACTGAGGTTTATCGCAAATGGGAGACGCAGGAGAAGCTTAGTAGCTTAGTTACGCCACAAGAAACTCATAATGGGGTTTATTAGTCTTCTGGAGATGATGATTTTCTAATTTCTAATATTTCCTGTTTGCGTCGGGGTCTGGGAAGATTAACAGTTTTTTGATGACGATATTCTGATTCATTTGGTTTTTCTTGATTGAGAATCAGAAATCCAACAGATACTGATGAAATTGGGCAGGATATCTGCTCAATATAATTTATGGCAGATTCCACTACTGCATTCTCGGTATTTTCTTTAAATACTAAAATAACTTGATAAGTAATTTCCGAAGATGTTTCACGTCTCAGCTTGTTAATTCTACTAGAAAATTTATCTATTTCTGTATACAGAAATTGTTGATAACCAACGTAATAAATTTGATAGCCTATTTCTGCTCCTCCTTGGCTCTCCACTTGGATATTTGGAATGCTATATTGATCGACAATAAAGTTACTTTGAACTCCTCAAATCAGACAAACGCATCGACAAAATCGCCGAAGCCGTTGCCCAACACTTCCGGGAAAATGTCGAACCCTTGGGCTTCAAAGCCTTTCTCGTGGCAGTAGACCGGGAAGCCTGCGCTCTCTACAAACAAGCCCTCGACAAATACCTACCCCCCGAATATTCCCGCGTCGTCTATTCCCCCAGTAACAGCGACAGCGAAACCCTCAAACAATATCACCTGAGTGAAGCAGAGGAGAAGCAAGTCCGCAAAGCCTTCGCCTCCAAGTGCGTCGTCTGGGTTCCCCTGCAACCCTCGGCTGAAGCGTTAACCTTCATCGAATCCCGCCCCGACGATTTCGTCTACGACGAGACACAAGGCACCCTCACCGTCACGGGCTACTTTTCGGAATCTGACCGCCAAACCCTAGAACGCCTCTGCCCCGAACCCAAATCAGCCGCCGCGATTCGAGACTTATATGAAGACTATACCAAGCGCTTGCCCAAGATTCTCATCGTCACCGAGAAGCTGCTGACAGGCTTTGATGCCCCGATACTTTACTGTATGTATCTCGACAAACCCATGCGAGACCACGTACTGTTACAGGCTATAGCCCGTGTCAACCGCCCCTATGAAGATGAGGACGGACTCAACAAACCCTATGGCTTCGTCCTGGATTTCGTCGGCATTTTTGAACAACTGGAAAAAGCCCTCGCCTTCGACTCCGATGAAGTCAACGCTGTCATCAAAAACGTGGAAGTCCTCGAACGCCTGTTTGCCACCCTGATGACCGAAACCGCCCCGCAATACTTACCCCTAACCCAAGGATTCGATGACAAGGCAAAAGAAACTGCCATTGAAGCCTTTACCGAGAAAGAAACCAGAGAGGAGTTCTTCAAATTCTTCCGCCAACTCCAAACCCTCTACGATGTCCTCTCCCCCAACCCTCGCCTGCAACCCTACCTCAACAATTACCAGGCACTCGTCAAACTCTACAGCCTCATCCGCAACGCCTACACCACCCGTCCCTACGTCGATAAAGAAATCACCACCAAGACCAAGGAATTAGTCCGACAAAACACCGACATCTACAACCTAGAACTCCCAGACGCGATTCAAAGCCTCGGTGCAGCCGAACTCGAACACCTCAAACAAAGCGACACCTCCGATACCGTCAAAGTCCTGAACCTGCGAAAAATGCTAGCCACCGTCGTCCGCGAAGAAAGTGCCGCTAAACCCTTTCTGCTTTCAATTGGCGATCGCGCCGAAACGATAGCACAAGCCTACGAAAACCGCCAAATCGACACCCAGGTAGCCCTATCCGAGTTTGAAAAGCTAGCTCAAGAATACATCGACGCCAACGCCGAACAACAGCAGCTCGATGTCGATGAAAACACCTATGCTATTCATACCGTCCTCAAGCTAGCGGTTGAAGACTTAACCGTAGACCAAGCCAGAGAAATTAACGTTATCTTCACCCGCTTCCCAGATTACCAGTGGAACGAACAGCAAAAGAGCCAACTAAGGGCAGAACTCTATAAAGTCGTGCGTCCTCTCGTCGGTGCAAGTCGTATGATTAATGTCACCAACACCCTTTTGAAACTCCAGCGAGTATGAGATGCACAACTGAAGCAACTTGTCAAGATACTGATAATTTGCGATCGCTGGTGCATCACTGGGCAACTAAAATCGGCGTCAACGTGCAGCAAATTCACCTGCGCCCGATGAAAACCAAGTGGGCATCGATGTCCACCACTGGGCGCTTAACCCTGAATACGGACTTACTTAACCTACCGCAGGAGTTGGCAGAATTTGTCATTATTCACGAACTGGTGCATCTGCTGGTTCCCAATCATGGCAAGGTATTCAAAAGCTTCATGTACGCCTATCTGCCGGATTGGGAGGAACGAGAACAGCAGTTGCAGAGCAACTAACGAAGCATCAAAACTCTTCAAGTGTACTGGAGAAATTTTAAAGCATAACTTGCCGCAATAGGTTTAAAGCATAAGCTTGCCGTAGCGGCAAAGTTATGGTTCCAGTCACAACCAACCTTTCTCTATGAAGCTCTTATGGATGGGGGCGGTGGGACTTGAACCCACACGACCTTTTAGGGTCAACGGATTTTAAGTCCGTAGCGTCTACCATTCCGCCACGCCCCCGT
>CBKWLJ010000533.1:0-5945 GCA_966675205.1 uncultured bacterium | reverse complement strand
GGATTTTGGATTTTAGAACTCTTAGTTAGTCGTTTGGAAAACACAGCCAATACATCCGTTACCCCAGAATCGTAAATCCATGAATAACCGATAATACATCCGTTGCCAACTTTCTTCATGTGGCGGGTAGCTCAACGGTAGAGCGCCAACTTATTGCCTCTAAGGGACGAAGATTGAGGGTTATCGTCTTTGGAACGAATCCCCCCTTAATCGCCGGAGATGCGGGTTCAAATCCCGCTCCGCTACACCAAAAATAATTCCGAATTCCGAATTATCACTGGCAGGTAGTTTAACGGTAAAACACCAAAAACCATCCTTGATTCACTCCTTGCCCTCACGGGACGAAGAATTGAGGGTTACCGCCTTCCAAGCGGGAGATACGGGTTCAACTCCCGTCCTGCCAATTTCTACATCATTGCCCCAACGGGCTGAAGGAGTTGATAATGTCGTACCAATTTTACTTAAACAAGTCTACCCATACCCCGCAAAAGCAGCCAATTCCCGGACGTGAAGCAGAGATGATGCAAGGACGCTCTGGGGGTTATATGTTCAAGGCTGAACTGCGGCAAACCTTGCGGCGTTGCTTGTTGATTGGTACGGCACAAAGTACTTACTATGCAGGCAAGAGTGCATTAACAAATGATTTTGTCAATACCCTGGAAAAAGCGATCGCAGAAAATCCTGCTCACGTTGCCTCTGAAATCCTGTATGCATCAGATGGACGTGCCATCAATAACAGCGCTCCTATCTTTGCCTTAGTACTACTCTCGATGGGACAAACGCCAGAAGCGAAGAAGGCATTCCAAGAAATCTTTCCCCAAGTGATTCGCACGGGGAGTCACTTCTACGAGTGGTTGAACTACACCAAGTCCGTGCGCGGCTTCGGTAAGATTGTACGCGAGGCGGGACAAAGTTGGTTAGCGCGAGAAAATGTCAAGGAATTGGCTTATCAACTGTTGAAATACCAGCAGCGCCAAGGATTCTCCCACCGAGATGCACTGCGCCTGTTTCACGTTAAACCACCAACCAAGGAACACAACCAACTGTTTCAGTGGGTACTCAATGGTTGGGAAAAACTACCGCAGCAGATTCCCTCGGAAGCATTAGCGCAAATCTGGTGGTATGAGTGGTTGAAGCGCAATCCAGAAAAGACTCATCACGCGATCGCAAAAGGTCGCTTGACCCATGAAATGGCGGCTCCCGTTGGTAAGATGGACAAGCAGGCATGGCAATTGCTGTTCCAAGAGATGCCGATTGGCGCACTACTCCGCAATTTGGGTTCTTTGACGGAAATTGGAATTCTACAAGCTAATGCCAAGAAGAACTTGGTTCGGGTGGAGAAAGTTCTCAATAGCAAAGAGCATCTGCGAAAAGGGCGGATTCACCCCCTCGATGTACTGAAGGCACTCAAGACTTATCAGTCGGGTGGACAGTTGGGAAAAAGCAAGAAGACGTGGATTCCCGTGCCCCGAATTGTTGATATTTTGGAAAAGGCACTTGAACTTTCCTTTGATGCGATCGCACCAACGGGAAAAGTTTTCTTACACGCTGTCGATGTCTCTGGTTCAATGTCCTGCTACACCGTTGATTCGATTGGGTTGAGTTGCTGCGAAATTGCGACAACAATGGCATTGGCGACGGCTAAAGCGGAGAAAAACTACGCGATTCGGGGTTTCTCTACCGTTTTCACTGACTTGGGCATCTCGGCCAAGGATTCGTTCCGGGATGCGATCGCAAAAGCCAGCAATCAAAACTTTGGAGGAACGGATGCCTCTGTCGCCTACGATTGGATGATTCAGCATAAGTTCTATGCTGACGTAGTTTGCTTCTGGACAGACTGTGAAAGCTGGGCGGGACGACGACACCCTAGTCAAGCTTTGGCAGAGTATCGACGCTTGGTAAACCCGAATGTCAAAGCAGTGTATGTGACACTGGCACCTTACCAAATTTCCCTAGTCGATCCACAAGACCCATTATCTTGGGATATGGCAGGATTCGATCCCGGTGCCCCTCGTCTGATCCAAATGCTAGCAACCGGGGAGTTGTAAATTGTCCGTTGTCTGTAGCTGTGTCAAGAAGGATAGAACTTACGCACAGATCTTACATAGAGTAGGGGCACGACATGTCGTGCCCCTACAAACAATGCGTATTCCACAACGGTTGAGAACCGCTATCGTATTTTTCCTTCTTCCCCCTGTTGCGGGGGGATAGAGGGGGGTTCTCAGGTACAACAAATTACTTCAGATAATCTTGCAACGCTTTCACGTCGAGTGGCTGTGATTGCAACGAACGAATGGCAGCGGCTGTCGCCTTGGCACCTGCAATCGTAGTGATGATGGGAATTTTGTAAGCTAAGGCCGAACGGCGGATTAAACGCCCATCGACTCGTGCTTCTTCCCCGGAAGGTGTGTTGATAATGAGCTGAATTTGCTTGTTTTTAATCCAATCTAGGACGTGGGGACGCCCTTCATGGAGTTTTAAGACTAACTCAACATCTACTCCCTGATCTTTGAGCGCATACCTCGTGCCTTCTGTGGCGACAACGTGGAACCCTAGATCGATTAAGTCTTTGACGACGGGGACAACACTTTGCTTATCCCGATCGCTCATGGAGACGAATACGGTACCAGAAAGGGGCAGATGCTGATTGGCGGCTAATTCTGCCTTGGCAAAGGCCTTACCAAAGTCCGTATCAATTCCCATCACCTCACCGGTAGAGCGCATTTCTGGCCCCAAAATCAAGTCGGTTCCGGCAAACTTGTCAAACGGTAATACGGCCTCCTTGACGGCAACGTGATGGAAGGTGGGTTCGGTTGTCAAACCCAGAGATTCTAACGTCTCACCGGACATAATCCGGGATGCGAGTTTAGCTAGAGGCACTCCTGTCGCTTTGGAGACATAAGGAACAGTGCGTGATGCTCTGGGGTTGGCTTCTAAGATGTAAACCTGAGGGTCATAACTTTGTAAACCGGCAACGGCATACTGAATATTCATCAACCCTACTACTTTCAGTGCTTTTGCCAACTGCACCGTCCAAGTGCGAATCTTGTCTAAAACGGCGGGAGGCAACGAGATAGCGGGTAAGGAACAGGCTGAGTCACCGGAGTGAATACCGGCTTGTTCGATGTGTTCCATGATACCGCCAATCACCACCTTACCCGTATGGTCTGCGATCGCATCCACATCCACTTCAACGGCATTCTCCAAGAACTTATCAATCAGGATGGGATGTTCGGGCTCAACCTGTACAGCAAAGGTCATGTACCGTTCCAACTCGGTGTCGGAATAGACAATTTCCATCGCCCGTCCTCCCAACACATAGGAAGGACGCACCACGACGGGATAGCCAATGCGTTTAGCGATTTTCAGCGCTTCTTCGTAACTCCGGGCAGTCCCGTTAGGAGGCTGTTTGATACCGAGTTCAGGTAAGATTTTCTCAAACTTCTCTCGGTCTTCTGCAATATCGATCGACTCCGGTGATGTTCCCCAAATTTTAGTAGGTAGGGATGCTTGGATATCTGGGCGAGTTAAAAATTCCTGTAAGGGGACTGCCAGTTTCAACGGGGTTTGACCGCCAAACTGAATGATAATTCCTTCAGGTTTTTCTGTTTCGATAATGTTGAGAACGTCTTCTTTCGTCAGCGGTTCAAAGTAAAGGCGATCGCTGGTATCGTAGTCTGTCGAAACCGTCTCTGGGTTCGAGTTGACCATAATCGTTTCAAACCCCTCTTTCCGGAGGGCAAACGAGGCGTGACAGCAACAGTAGTCAAACTCAATCCCCTGTCCGATGCGGTTGGGGCCACCACCCAGAATCATCACCTTGCGCCGATCAGAAGGTATAACCTCTGATTCTTCTTCATAGGTAGAGTAATAGTAAGGAGTATAAGCTTCAAACTCCGCCGCGCAGGTATCAACTAGTTTGTAAGCGGGAACAATACCCAAATTCTTGCGGTAAGCGCGAACTTCGTCTTCTGTAGTTTTAGTCGCAAAGGCAATTTGGCGATCGCTAAATCCCTGGCGCTTGATGTCCCACATCTGCGCTTTGGTCATTTCCTTCAAGGCAGTCCGCTTGAGGAACTTCTCCGTTTCCAATAAATCCGCAAACTTATCCAAGAACCAGGGGTCAATGTTGGTCAGTTCGTAGATTTCTTCTACCGTCATTCCCATTTGTAGAGCATGACGCACGGTAAAGATTCGCTCTGGATTGGGAGTTCTTAAGCCGGCACGAATTTGTTCGAGGGAGGGAAGTTTTTCTGACTTGTCGCATCCCCAACCCAAACGGCCCGTTTCCAAAGAACGTAACGCCTTCTGGAACGACTCTTGGAAGGTGCGCCCAATCGCCATCGCTTCCCCAACCGACTTCATCTGAGTGGTGAGGACGGGTTCAGCACCGGGAAACTTCTCAAATGCGAACCGAGGAATCTTGGTCACCACATAGTCAATCGTCGGTTCAAACGAGGCGGGTGTCTTCTTGGTGATGTCGTTGGAAATTTCATCTAGGGTGTAGCCGACAGCTAGCTTGGCGGCAAACTTAGCAATGGCAAACCCTGTCGCTTTGGAGGCAAGGGCGGAACTGCGGGAGACGCGGGGGTTCATCTCAATCACGATGACTTCTCCCGTAACCGGATTCACGGCAAACTGAATGTTTGAGCCACCGGTTTCTACACCAATTTCGCGAATAATTTGAATCGAGTAATCGCGCAAGCGTTGGTATTCTTTATCCGTCAGGGTTTGGGCGGGGGCAACGGTAATCGAGTCGCCGGTGTGAATCCCCATCGGGTCAATATTTTCAATCGAGCAGATGATGACGACGTTATCGGCTAAGTCGCGCATCACCTCTAGTTCATACTCTTTCCAACCCAAGAGGGACTTTTCCACTAAGATTTGCGAGACGGGCGAAGCATCCAACCCGACTTGCGCCATGTCTTCGTATTCTTCTTGGTTGTAGGCGATACCGCCACCTGTGCCGCCCAGGGTAAACGCGGGGCGGATAATTAGGGGATAGGAGCCAATTTTTTGCGCGATCGCTCTTGCCTCCTCCATGTTATTGACAATTCCTGAAGGACACACCCCGATTCCAATCCGTTCCATCGCTTCTTTGAACAGTTGGCGGTCTTCTGCTTTCTCAATGGCTTCTAGTTTCGCCCCAATCAGTTCCACGCCATACTTGTCCAACACCCCATTCTTGGCTAGGGCAACAGCCGTATTGAGCGCTGTTTGACCCCCCATTGTCGGCAGCAGGGCGTCGGGGCGTTCTTTTTCGATGACCTTCTCCACGATTTCCGGCGTTATCGGCTCAACGTAAGTGCGATCGGCGGTTTCTGGGTCGGTCATGATGGTCGCTGGGTTGGAGTTCACCAACACCACTTCATAGCCTTCTTCCCTGAGAGCTTTACACGCCTGAGTACCGGAGTAGTCAAACTCGCTGGCTTGTCCGATCACAATCGGGCCAGAACCCAAGAGCAGGATTTTGTGGAGGTCGTCGCGGCGGGGCATAGTCGTTCGTCCGTCGTTGTATGACAGTTTTGTTGTATGACAGTATTTAAGACCAGATTATTGTAAAGGCTCTGACCTAGATCGGTGCTTTACATTTGTGTCAACTTTCCCAAGATTTGATGACTTTGCCTGTACAGATGGCTACAGATGAGCGATCGCTTCATCTCGTACAATCGCTGCTCATCAGCCTGAACAGGAGCATCGTGTTGATTAGCCGTAGATTTGACTGGACTTAAAGTTGATGCGTCTCAATCAAGCGATCGCTACTCAGAAAGCGGCTAACGCCAGCGTCAGAATGCTCAAGTTTTGCAACTCTCAGCCTTTTTACAAAATATCTTTACTTATCATCACAAAAGTTATTTTAGCTTATCGGTCGGTGTCATGGCTGCACTGCCATCAGCGCAGACGGAAATCTTGGTTAACAATTCGGAAGCAAGCAATTCGGAATT
>CBKWLJ010000532.1:0-5963 GCA_966675205.1 uncultured bacterium | reverse complement strand
TCAAGTAAAGATGAATGAGCAAAGGCGGACGAAAATCTTTGCATTTATTGCCGGTGGGGGGGCTGTGATACTTGCGGCAGCGATATTCTCGGTTGTAATTATTACCACTATTCCTGCTGATATTGATGCTGAAACGGAACGGAGGGCAATTTATGCAGGCCTTGTTGCCTATACAATTCCGGCGGTATTTGAGGGGATTTTTACGATGATGTTGGCATCTTTTCTAGATCGAGTCAAGCCGGAGCTGTTGGAGAGTCGATGAAGTTAAAACTCGATCAATATGCAGAAATAGATTCACCCATCCATCGCTGGGAACAACGCTCTAAGTTAGTGGCACTCATTGCTTTAATTTTTGCCATTGCTTTTGTCGATAATGTAATTTTTCTGCCAGTGGTCATTGGAGTGACTGCGGTACTTTATGGTTTATCTAAACTGCCGCTTTCTTTTCTCCTGACTCGCTTGCGCTATCCAGGCTTGTTTATTTTGACGGTCGTGGTACTTGTGCTATTCGCTTCTTCTGGGGAGAGGGTACTATTTAACCTTGGGCCGTTGATGGTGAATCAAGAAGGTGTTGAGGCAGTGCTGTTAATTGCTACGCGCTTTCTTTGCATCCTGACGGTGAGTTTGATTTTGTTTGGTACTGCGCCTTTTTTGACCAGTATTAAGGCAATGCGATCGCTGCGCCTGCCGGATGTCATTGTGGATATGATGCTGCTGGCTTATCGCTACCTCGAAGATTTCGGCGAAACGAGGATGAGAATGCAAAGGGCAATGCGGATGCGGGGGTTTGAGAGCGATCGCTTTAGCTTTCGTAACCTCAGCATGTGGTCTGGCTTGGCGGGTAGCTTGCTCATCCGCAGTTATGACCGCTCTGAGCGAGTTTATCAGGCAATGCGATTGCGGGGCTACGGTCACAACAAAAACAGTATTGAGCGTAACCGAAAAGAGTTTGCTGCCGATATTAGTGAAGCCAATAAAACCAGCCGAATCGCCTTTTGGCTGACGCTGTTGGTTGCCACATTTTTGGTAGCGGCAGCAATTTTCTTTTAGGCTTGTGAATTTTGAATAGCTTTTGGATTGGTGATGACACAGTTGACTCAAGAATTCGAGCGGGAGAAAACAAAGGAAGCTGCACTTTCAATTTCAAATTTGATGTTTGGGTATCCCAAACAAAAGGAGATTTTCCAAGGTCTGAATTTGCAAATCCGGTCAGGAGAACGGGTGGGTTTGATTGGCCCGAATGGGAGTGGGAAGACGACGCTATTTTTGTTAATTTGCGGAATTTTAACACCAGTATCTGGGGAAATTCAGTTATTTAGCAAGCCTGTGGAAACGGGAGAATTTCGCCCTGAGATTGGTTTAGTTTTCCAGAATCCGGATGATCAATTGTTTACAACGTCTGTGCGCGACGATGTTGCCTTTGGTCCAGAAAATATGAACCTTGATTCTGAAGAGGTGGAAAACCGCGTCCGTGCAGCTTTATCGGTGACTGGGGTAGAAGAACTGATCGATCGCGTTCCTCAAAATCTTTCTGGAGGTGAGAAGTGCATGGTAGCGATCGCGTCTGTTCTAGCAATGCAACCTCAGATCATACTGTATGATGAGCCAACGGCTAACCTCGATATGCGTGCACGTCGTCGCCTCATTCAGTTTTTGCAGAACTCCCAAGAAACCTATATCGTTTCAACCCATGATTTAGAAGTGATATTGGAAGTATGCGATCGCGTCCTCCTCCTTGACGAAGGACACATCGTTGCTGACGGTACCCCTCGTGAAGTCATGGGTGAGAAGCAACTCATGGAGGCGCATGGTTTAGAGAAACCTCACTCACTAATGCCGCACCGAGAGTAGCGATCGACAATCAAGAGAGTTTTGTCTTATAAGCAAGCTTGATGTTCTATCTGATACCAAGTTGTCGGTGGCATAAGGTGGCTACAACTGTAAAATTAGCCTTGCGACAGATAAATAAAGAAAAACGCCTAAAACATCAACCGCCGTAGTGATGAAAGGAGCGGACATCAAGGCGGGATCTAACTTCAGGGAACTAAAAAGGAAAGGTAAGGCAGAACCTGCTACAGAAGCTAAAAGCGCGATCGCAAACAAGCTGACTCCCACTGAAATCGCCACTGCCAAATTCCCTTGGAGGAAATAAGCCCAGATTGTCACCACAACGCCTAGCATTAACCCCAGTAGTATCCCAGCGCTTGCCTCCCGTTGAATCACTCGCAGGGCTTTGTTGAGGCTAAGGTCTTTGGTATTGAGTCCGCGAATGACTACAGTTGAAGACTGCGCCCCAACATTGCCACCCGTGTCAATCAACAGGGGAATAAAGGCAGCTAAAGCAACCACCTGTTCTAAAACATCCTCTTGATCTCGAATTACCGCACTAGTGGCTGTATTGGTGACTAGCAAAATTAACAACCAGCCAACTCGTTTGCGGGCAACCTTCACTAAGTTAGTTTGGAAATAATTGTCACCCCCAGCCTGAAGCCCCCCTAATGTATAGATGTCTTCTGTGGTTTCTTGCTCCAAGACATCAATGACATCATCAACAGTAACAATGCCAACTAGACGATGCTCGGTATCTACTACGGGCACAGCAATAAAGTCATAGTGCTGAATGATTTGTGCTACTTCCTCTTGATCGGTGTCGGTGTGGACGAACACCGCATCACGAGTCATGATATCACCGATTATTTCATCGGGCTGAGCAGTGACTAAATAACCCAGGGAGAGAATTCCTGTCAGGTGACGAGCAGCATCAGTGACATAAAGGTAGTAAATGGTTTCAGTGACACTAGCTAAACGGCGAATTCGCTCTAGCGCTTGAGCAACCGTCATCTCTTCCTTGAGCGAGACATACTCGGGAGTCATGATTCGCCCAGCCGTATTGGGTTTGTAGCCCAAAAGCTGAGTTGTGGCTTGCCGTTCCGTGGGACTGAGTTGTTCAAGTAAACGCCGCACGACTTTAGCGGGTAACTCATCGAACAATCGCGCCCGATCATCAGGTGACATTTGATCGACAATGTCGAGAACATCTTGGTGCTTGAATTGCTCAATCAGGGCTTGCTGTACCCTGGAGTCAAGGTATTCGTAGACTTCAATCGCCTCGTCTTTAGAGAGCAGGCGAAATGCGATCGCTTGCATCGCTTCGGGCAATCCTTCTATCGCCTCAGCAATATCTACAGGCTGTACAGGCACTAATAGGGCTTTGGCTCCCTGATAGTTTCTTTGTTCGAGCAGTGCCTGTAGCTGTGAGCGGACTAACTCCTGAAGTTCTTGCCGGGAGCTTGCCTGGAATGAAGATTGGTGAGTTCGAGCCAAGATATCCTCCTTTATATGCTGGTAAGCAGGGAAAGCAGGGGGAGTTGTTGAATGATGCAACTTAGTGCAAAGCAGAGATTAAAAACTTGACAGAGGATAATCAATTGGGCAAGTTTTTGCTATTTTAATATTGGGAAACAAATGTGATTGAAAAATGACCAGACGCTAATAATTTAAATAAAAATAAATGCAGTATTCCATTCTTTGCTCCGTTTCAATTTGAGCAACATGGCATACAATCCTAATAATTTTCAATATGCACTTTTCAATCAAGTAGAACCCACATTCCGCACCCTCAAGTGTCACACTAAGGATTTTAGGGAACAGGGAACGGGGAACAGGGAACAGGGAATGCTAAAAAACTTCAATTAAGTATTTCTTTGTATCAAAAATCACTTTGAACCCATTAAACCTTCCGAAAATACCGATTGTGCCAGTCAGGGGTGCGGAATGTCAGGTAGAATACATATTCTTTGTAGGGACACGGCAATGCTGTGTCCTTATTTATTCCGGATTACCAATTCCGAATAACATATTGGGTTGTGAGGAAGCGATCGCTAAACTTATAGCAAAAGGCAAAAGGCAGAAGTCAGAAGGAAAAAGATTGACAGGTCAAAGTTTCAGGATTTGCATATGTCCTAACCGTCTTGGCGGTTGCTATAGAAGAGATTTCTACAAGTGGAATCTCCCCACACGAAACCAGCGATAGCCATAGCCCTCAAGGTGGACATCCTGGGAAGCCCCCTCAATCGCCTCGTAAGGTTGGTCTCCGAGTAACTCAATCAGGCGTTTCGCATCGTCATCTATCTTCAGCGTCACGGTACAAGGCTCTTGTGCCAAATTATGCACGGCCATCACGACACCATCTCGCCATTCACAACGGTGTGCAAAGACACAAGGATTTCCTGTATCGATAATCTCCCATGTCCCCCAGCCAAATTCTGGGCATTCCTTACGCATTCGGATGGCGCGTTCCATCCAGCTAACGAGTGATGTGGGGTCGCGACGCGCATCAACAACATTCAAGCACTTGTAGCTGTATTGCCCTTCCGAAACTACGGGAAGCACCAGTTGGTCGGAGGGGGCCGACGAAAAGCCTCCATTCGTCTCACTTGACCACTGCATGGGTGTGCGTGCCGAATTGCGTTCTTCTAGGGATAAGTCATCTCCCATGCCAAGTTCCTCACCATAATTAATCACAGGAGTACCCGGCAGGGTCAATGTCAGACTGTAAGCAAGCCGTAGCCGACGGGGGTCGCCATCAACCATCGGGGCGAAGCGACGACGGATACCTCGGTCAAAAATCCACATCCGCTCTCTATCTGGGGCAAACGCAGCAGCAATCTCGTCCTGTTGTGCGTCAGAGAGTTTATCAAGGGATAGTTCGTCGTGGTTGCGGATAAAGTTTCCCCACTGACCAATTTCAGGAATAGAAGGCATGGCTTTCAAGGCTTCAACCAGTGGGGTAGCCTTTTTTCGAGCGAGGGCAAGGAACAGATGCTGATTGACAATAAAGTTGAACAGCATTTGCATCTTGTCTCCATCCCCGATGTATTTTGGTAACTCTTCGAGTGAGACATTGGCTTCTGCTAACAAAATCGCATCCCCACGCCGCCACGAAAGGAAGTTGCGTATTTCCTCCAGGTAGCCGTAAGGACTCTCGACATCGAGTTGCGCTTGATTTTCCCTGACTTCAATTAAGAACTGAGCCGCATCAACCCGGAAGCCGGAAACGCCGATGGCAAGCCAGAAGCCCATAATTTTCTGGAATTCCTCACGGACTTGGGGGTTGGTAATATTTAAGTCAGCTTGGTGGTCGTAAAATCGGTGAAAGTAGTAGGCTCCTGCCTCTTCGTTATACGTCCAGGTACTCTTCTGATAGCCTGGAAAGACAATTCCTTCGTCTGCGTCTTCAGGCTTCTCTTTTGACCAAACATAGTAATCCCGGTACTTTGAATTCTCGTCCTTGCAAGCCGCTTGAAACCACGGGTGTTGGTCGGAGGTGTGGTTAATCACTAAATCAACGATCACACGAATACCACGCTCATGGGCTTGACGGGTAAATTCTACAAAGTCACCTAGCGTTCCCAATCGGGAGTCAACGCCGTAGTAATCCATCACGTCATACCCGTTGTCTTTGTTGGGAGTCGGGTAGAACGGCAGCAGCCAAATGCAGGTAACTCCCAAGCCAGCAATATAGTCGAGTCGCTGAGTTAGTCCCTCAAAGTCGCCTATGCCGTCGCCATTGGCGTCCATGTAGGTTTCAACGTCAATGCAGTACAAGATAGCGCTTTTATACCAGAGGTCTAACATGGAAAATATTCTCTACTCTTGCTATCATTCAATCTTAAAAACAAATGTGACAAGAAAGTGAGCAGCAAGAGTGCTACCTGAGTGGCAGTTCGATTTGAAACGTGGAGCCTTTTCCCACAACACTAGTAACGCTAATCTGACCCCCATGCGCTTCAACAAGCTGTTTTGCGATCGCTAAACCCAAACCAAATCCCCCTCTTTGCCGAGATTGCCCAGCGTTAACTCGATAAAATCGATCAAAAATATGGGGCAAATCGGCAGCAGGAATCCCAACCCCATTGTCTTCGACCTGTATCACTGCCCAACGGGACTGGGTAAACAGGTGT
>CBKWLJ010000531.1:0-5998 GCA_966675205.1 uncultured bacterium | reverse complement strand
CCATCCCCGATTGCACAGAGGTCAAACCGACTTGCTCAAACCGACTAAAAATATCCGGGATATCTTCTATCCGGATGCCTCGCAGTTGAAGATTTTGCCGAGTTGTAATATCAGCATTACCCTCTTCACCATAGCGTTGCACCACTTCAGCTAATACCTGCATTTGAGTGCTGGTAAGAATGCCATTAGGTAGGCGCATCCGTAGCATGAATTTGCCTGGAGTCACCGGGCGGAAGAAGACTCCAAGCCACTTCAAACGATGGTCTCGGTCGGTTTCATCCATCGCTTCCCAGCCGAGTTGGGCAAACTCTTCGAGTTGTGCCTTGACTGCAAGACCGTCTTTCTCTATTTTGAATTTTTCAAATTTATTGAGGCTCGCTGCTGGCTTGGTTGCGCTTGTCATTGGTTTTTATCCTCAGTGCATAGCACTTAAATACCCTTTCGTGTGTTGAGCGCTGTTTCGATTGCTCGTTGCTCACTTAGGTTATTTGTGCTGTCAAGGAAAATTTGTATCTTGAGTTACAAAATATTTCATTTTGTGAATAATGAGCATGAATATGATGCATTTTTCACATAAGTCGCCCTTGCAGCAGCAGGGAATCATACTAAGGATAGATGGCATCAAAGCTCAAACGCTCACTGGGCTGGAAAAGCAAGCTAGGGAAGGCTGCTGATGCGATCGCTAAATCGGAAAAAGTGAAAAATTGAGATACAGAATGTAAAGCAGTTGCAGTGTTCACCGGAATCCTAACCGTCTCAACTGAAGTAGGTAAGTAGATAGACATTAATATTTGTCGTTGAGGCAAGGCAGAGGGTAGAAGGCAAAAGGCAAAAGGGAAGAGGGTTTTAGGCTTTCAACATTTGTTTACACACCTGCGTTTATTTGTATCTACCTACTTAATAGACGAACCCACTATCTCCAATCAGCCCAACACATACACCAAGTTAGACATTACGCAAACATAAGCGCAGACATCAGGCTTTGATACTGACCACAGAAGCACAGAATCTACATAATAGGTGAGAGGAAAATGCTGCCAGCTCATTGCTTAACCGTTTGTTCTATTTTAAAGAGTACTCAAAAACACCCATCAGCTATCTTGCCTGAAAAGTTTGCAATTATCTTATGTGGTCTAATAGTTGCTGTGTTCGCTATCCCAATATTTGTGATTATTCACATTCTTTATGCTTTGTTTTGGGGAATAGTTACAGTTTTTCAATTGCTGAGTGGCAAGGGATTATTCAATGAAGAAGATGAGCTTTGAGTAATAGGATAGCAACCTGTAGCGGCAACTTGGGCACTCACAACTAGAAGAGTAAAGACAAAATTAATCATCTCTGGAAAAAAAACTCGGCACAGCATCACCAGAACTGGATTGCTGTGCTAGGAGGACAACCAGTTGCCTAAATTGGGTTGAGTGCTAATGCGATCGCATAAACATAGAGCCTAATGATGTAAATTGTCAGAATCTATGCATCACCAAATAATTCGTAATTATGAATTCGTAATGGACTTCGCCCCGCTGCGAAGAGCGTAATTATCAATTCAAAAAACCAGTCAGAAGTCTCGCCTTTTAAGGCATCCATGTTTGAATGGGGTCTAAATCCTGGTTCAAACATTAATTACGATTTGCGAATTACGTAGCTTGCTTCTCGCGAGAGCGAGTACTACGAATTTTTAACCCTGCCCTCTAGCAAAGCGTTTCATCAATTGCAGCTCCTTGCTCGTTAGATGTAATGCTCGCTGGGCCCAAACTTCTACAATAGATTGAAGTTCACTATACTCAAGCTTTTGCGTGAGTCGTCGGACTTGAGAAAGTCCTTTAAACCCGTTTCGGCTACGTTCACGCCTAGCGATTAACTCACTAACAGCACAATACCCTTCACCATCTTTCACCAGAACGTCTACCAGACCCAAGTCAAACATCTCTTGAGCCGTGTAACGTTTACCACTTGAGATCAACTTGTCGGCTAAACGCTGACCTAAGCGCCGTGTCAGTAGAGAATAGGCTCCCATACCAGGAAATAGATTGAAAGAAATTTCTGGAAAGCCAAAACGGGAACTTTGTTCAGCGATAAGAATGTCACTGGAAAGAGCGGCTTCAAAACCACCACCTAAGCATAGTCCTTGCACTAATGAGATTGTGGTTAGAGGCAATGCATATGCTATATAGTTACGATAAAGCACTTCTATACATAGCTGTACGTAGTGGAGTAATCTTGGATAGTCTTGGTCTTGAATGAGCTGAATAAATAATTCTAAATCACCTCCCAAATTAAACGCTTTAAGATTGTCAGAGACGACAATATAGTAATCGATAGAGTGTTCCTTCCCTTCGGATAAAATTTTTCCTTTTGTTTGACTGAGAAAATCTCCGCAAGCTATTAAGCTGTTGAGAAGCTCTATGTTAAAACAAGGTCGTGGCTGCGGCTTCCAATGTAGCCAGAAAGAATTTTGTTGACAATCAAATTTTGCAACTAATTGAGAAGAGAAATGAAACTCAGTTTTCTCCATGTTCATTGTTCTTGTTCTGACATAGTAACAGTACTTATCTCCACAGCTTTATCACTTATGCAAAAAGGATACTAATAGCATCGGCTTATAATTTTACGCACACCAGCACAGTTGAGTGCGGCGTCAACTTGGAAGACGCACAGACGCGGAGAAGGGGAGACGCGGAGAGTCTCCCATTGATGCGTAACGCGGGACACGAAGCGCTATGCTCTTCGTGAGTGTCCAGGGGTCTGTTGTCCCCACCAAAGTCGAAGGCTTGGTGGCTATCGATTGGCGACGGGTTCAAGCCCTCGCCATAGCGACTTCTGGAGCGTCCGGAGTGTCCCCGCGTCCCCGTGTCTCTTCATGACGCCTTCGTATAGCTTCGCTGCTTCGCTTAGCCTTCTTGTACTCCAAAGGAGAAGCCGTAGGCTAGAGTAGCTAGACCGTAGGGACTTGCCTTCACGGTGCAATTCAATAATGATATTTGGGAAGTGCGATCGCCTTTGGGTTGAAATGGTGTGATATGCGATCGTTATTCCTGAATATAAGCCAAAAAAAACTCCGGACGACTGCAGCAGAAAGGTTGAAAGTTGATTTATTACTACAGATCAAGGAGAATTCTGGTTTCCCTAGTGGTCACTTCCACCTTGGAATTAGGTGTTAATTCGTTGTAAGGAAGGAATAATTCAATACTATGCATCTGCTGTGTCTCAGTAATGGTCATGGAGAGGATGTGATTGCCGTCCGAATTTTGCAGGAATTGCAAAAACATCCAGCAGCTCCAGAATTGGCAGCGCTGCCATTAGTGGGTGAAGGACGAGCCTATACTCAACTGGATATTCCCATTATTGGCCCAGTGCAGAAAATGCCTTCCGGTGGGTTTATTTATATGGAAGGGCGTCAGTTACTACGAGATGTCCGGGGAGGATTACTACAACTTACTCGATCGCAATTTAAAGCAGTTCGGCGGTGGAGCAAAAGAGGAGGCGCTATTCTAGCTGTGGGAGATATTGTCCCACTGTTATTTGCTTGGTCGAGTGGGGCACCTTATGCCTTTGTGGGTACAGCTAAATCAGAATACTATCTGCGCGATGAAGCAGGATGGTTGCCCAATCGATCGCGTCGGGAAGGTTGGTCGGGTTCAGTTTATCTACCGTGGGAACGTTGGTTGATGAGTCGTCGGCGCTGTAAAGCGGTTTTTCCTAGAGATAAGCTAACTACAGAAATTTTACAAAAGTGGCCGATTCCTGCTTTCGATTTGGGCAATCCGATGATGGATGGGATTTGTCCTGAGCATCCCGCACCGATATTTTACGAACCCGATGCTGAATTGAAGGAAATGCAGCGATCGCTTATTATTACGCTTCTACCAGGTTCTAGAGCACCGGAGGCGTATGAAAATTGGCAAAAAATCGTGGTGGCAACCTCTGGATTCTGTGACACTTTTAGCGATCGCTCTATTTTGTTTCTTGGTGCGATCGCTCCTGGTTTGAATCTTGACCTGTTGCGCGAAACGTTGCAAGGTCAGGGTTGGCGTCAGCAAGCATCTGAATCAACGTTCTCAAATCTTCAATTCAATGACGAAAATGCTCTATTATTTACCCAAAAAAATGCAACGCTAATCTTAACTCAAAATGACTACAATCTCTGTTTGCTTAAAAGTGACTGCTGCATAGCGATGGCGGGAACAGCAACAGAACAGTTTGTGGGGTTGGGAAAACCTGCGATCGCAATTCCTGGCAACGGGCCTCAATATAATCCTGCTTTTGCTGAAGCTCAAAGTCGTTTACTTGGGCCCTCGTTGATTTTAGTAGAACAGCCTGAGAAAGTAGCAAGTGTAGTGCAGCAGTTATTGCGTGACCCAGACTGGTTGCAGCTAATTGCAGAGAATGGCTACCAAAGAATGGGTCAGCCAGGAGCGGCGCAGCGCATTGCTAACTGTTTGATGGAACGGCTGAAGGTTTGAAGGTTGAAGGTTTGAAGGTTGAAGGTTGAAGGTTTTAATGTTGAAGGTTTTAAGGTTGAGACCATTTTTATCCAGTGACCATTAAATACAAATCTGTTACTGGCTTGATACTTCCTTGTTTATCCTTCTTTTACAAGAGAACAATCACCTTCAATTTCAAGCATGGTTGGCTCAATTCCAGCATAAGCCCGCTGCCTCGTCGCCCGTAACCTTACATGTACCTTACCGTGACAGATGGGGCCCAAAGCTAGCTCTATCACTTGGTCTACAACACCTGTTGCTTTCAGGTAGAAAATGGCTTGGAGTCTTGCCAATTCTAGGAAAGTTCTAACTTGATTCTTATAGATTGGGTAGAGAGAATGCAGAACGCAATCTTCAATTTTAATCGGAGTAGGGCTGGTTCGGATTAAGTTTTCCAGCATTTCACGCTCAGCTAAAGCGGGGCTGAAGACTTGAGCATCTTGCAGCATTTGTAACTTAGGTGGGTCATTCAATAACAACCGTCTTGCTTTCAACCGAGCAATATCATCGGCTGAATAGAATTGCTTGCGGCTTTTGTAGGATTGCTCTAAAGTTTGAGGATTAAGTTTGATGGGTTTGGGTTCAAGCGTGATTGTCCAAAGTTTACAATCTGCTCTAGATGACGATTCAACACTTTTAACTTTGACCAGCAACCCGTCATTTTGATAAGCAAATTTAATCAGGGGCGATTGGTCAAGTTTGGGGCGGAGTGCTTGAATTGACGCATCATCTTGGACACTTCTAGATGGAATTTGGATAATCAGCCGACCATCAGCACTGTAACTATACGTTTCCAGTTGAAAGAAGTATTCGTGCAATAAAACCCATTGCCCTGATGAGTAAACAATTAAATCTGATTCATTCGTATTGCCCTCTAAATCAGCCGCTTCCAGCTCCCATTGTGAAGTAAAAGGAGTTGGGTGAATAGGAGGAATTTGGTAAACTAGCACTGAACCGGGAATGTTTTTTAGCTTTTTGGGCACTAATTCCGTTGCTTTCAATGCCAAGGGATTTTTGACGACATCATAGACCGTTTGAGACATACAAATTCCACCCGGTTGGGCTTCCGATTGCAGTCTTGCTGCGACATTGACTCCGTCGCCCATGACATCGGTGCCATTAAAAAATACATCTCCCAAATGAACGCCAATCCGATGGGTGAGAACGTCCTCCGGAGCAAGTTGACGTGCTAAGTCAGCCAGCCTTACTTGCATTTCTTGGGCACAGGCAACTGCCTTAACAGCGCTAGGGAAGTACATCAGCAGGGCATCGCCAATGGTTTTCAGGACTTTGCCTTCAAACCGCTGACAAAGTTGTTTCATGATTTTGAAGTCCCTGCGGATTAAATCCAGGGTGTACTCTTCATTAGCAGCCATCAGGGCGCTATAGCCAACGACGTCCGTAAAAACGATCGCAGCAAGAGTGCGTTGTCCTTTAAGCTCCGTGTGGATGTTTTTTTCCTTGGTAAGCATAGGTCATCGGGTATGCGAAGCGTCCTTAAGGTACAAAGGTCT
>CBKWLJ010000530.1:0-6030 GCA_966675205.1 uncultured bacterium | reverse complement strand
GTCGGTTAAACACTGGCGCTCAAGAGTAAATCCAAAGAGGAATAAGGTCAGAAAAAGCCTTTTTTCTCTTTACCCTTTTCAATTATCTTCTGGCTTGGAGAGAAACTCACTTCTTGTCCTTCCTCAGTACCTAAACTTTGCTTAATGGGGTGCGGGTTTGACACACTTCTTTGATTAACTTTAATTACGATGTATACTTATTAACGTTTTTATTGGGGGTCACTACAGATGAGCTACCAATTTCCAAACTTAGATGGGAAACCACTTTTATACATTCGGAAATTTTTGCTACTCACCTAACAGCTTAAGCCAATTCTACGATCGTAGAATGAACTTAAACTCTACGAAAAGATACTGTTTACCCAATAGAACTCTTTGGGATAAAGTAACTTTCAGTTTTTGACCCTATCACCTTCAGTTTTTTCAAACCCCGTCACAGAAAATTAGAAGCATTGCTGACGGATTTTTAACTACCCCTGTAATTAGAACGATATGAGAATCGCTCAGATTGCTCCTTTGTGGGAACGTGTTCCTCCCTTCCGCTATGGCGGAACTGAGTTAATTGTCAGTTTGTTGACAGATGAATTAGTGCGTCGTGGTCATGAAGTAACCTTATTTGCTTCTGGAGATTCCCTGACCAAAGCTCAATTAACTTACGTTCATGAACGAGCTTTGAGATTAGATGACAAGATTAAAGAACCAGTCCTGTACGAGCAAATGATGCTCGCTAAGGTTTATAACAACGCGCATCATTTCGATATTATTCACTCTCATGTTGGCTGTGCTGCTCTCCCTTATGCAAGTTTGGTAAAAACACCAACGGTTCACACAAATCACGGCATTTTCACACCTGATAATGAGAAAATGTTCCGGCAATTTGCATGGCAGCCTTACATCAGTATCAGTGAGGCACAAAGAGAACCCCGACTCGGCCTCAACTATATCCATACGGTTTACAACGGCATCGATACGACGGTGTATCGGTTCCAAGAGCAACCCACTCAACCCCCTTATCTCGCTTTTATCGGACGTCTCTCTCCGGAAAAAGGGCCAGAAGGAGCCATTCAAATTGCTCGTGCTGTTGGCTTACCGCTGAAAATGGCCGGGAAAATTGATGCCGTCGATCGCGAATATTACAACGAAAAACTTGCACCCCTCATTGATGGGGAACAAATTCAATATCTCGGTGAAGTGTCTCACGAAGAGAAGGTGGATTTGCTAGCGGGTGCTAGCGTTACTTTATTCCCCATCACTTGGCGAGAACCCTTTGGTTTGGTGATGATTGAATCGATGGTAACAGGAACGCCTGTAATAGGTATGGGATTGGGTTCCGTGCCTGAGGTGATTGCTCATGGTAAGACGGGATTTGTCTGCCATTCTTTGGAAAAGATGATTGAATCCGTTCCAGAAGCGATTAAATTGGATCGGAAAACTTGTCGAGATTATGTTTTGAGTCGTTTTAGTGTTGAATCAATGGTGGATGAGTACGAACGCGCTTACCACATGGTTCTCCGAGATCAAGTTGTAGAGTCAGTGGAAGAAGAATTCAATTCCTGATGAAACCCGAAACACCTTAGCCTAGTTCCTTAAAGGGTGGGGAGTACCCACCCTACTACCTCAAGTGCCAAGGGCAAGTCCATATAAATTAAATCCTATTATTAACTTGTGTATATAAATATTGCAAATTGTTATAGAAGTGGATCTTTAGTCAGTCAATCGAAACTGATTCAAGTACAGTCGTTAAAGAGGTCACGCGAGAAAAAGTATTACACCCAAAAACAACAACAGATGTCTTGACGCCGGAAAATTTAACTGGCGGTTCTTTTTTGTGTGCATCTACAACGATTAAAGCGCCTACGGCGCGGGAAAAGGGAAAGGTTAGGACAGGAGATTTCAACTCCTACTAAAACCGTTAACCCTGTCCCTAAACCCCTGCTCGCGAGGCGATTTCTCCCCAACTTAATACTGAAGATAGGGACTTTTCGCTCACCTATTGTTGAATTTCCCCATTTAGATAGGGGTATTGGTGTCGAGTACCTGTCTTAATTTTTCTTAATGAAATGGATACCTTGTCAAACGGCTTGCGTTGAACAAGGAAATAAGTTTGTTGCCACACGGTGTAGTTGGCAGCTGCTTAATCGTGACCATCGAATACCAGTAAAAATTTGTAACTTCGACCTAAAAATTTGGGTATGACTACGGAGACGCTTGAGTTAGACGGTAAAGTATTTGTTCCTGCTGACGAACTACCCCTTCCGGAGTGGCCTTCTGTCCTCGCCGATCGCCCGCTACCAACGCTCACCCTTAAAGATGATGACTTATTCTTAGTAACTGATACCCTAGGCAACATTGGTGGGTCTTTAAGAGATGACCTTACCGCTAGTATGGGGCTGTTTTGTCACGATACTCGGTTTCTCAGTCGCTTGGAGTTACAGATTGAAGGGCGATCGCCTGTTTTGCTCCATAGTACAGCCGATAAAGGGTTTGCACTATCTGTTTTGTGTACGAATCCCCGACTGGACGACAGTGCAAGATTAGATCTTCCGCAAGACTTTGAATCTGAAGCTCAAACTGAAGCAGGAAAGCCAGTTTTTGCCCCTCTGAAAGCCGAATCGCTCGCAATTTCGCGAGAAATAGTCCTCAATGGCGCGCTATTTGAAGAAATCCATGTCCGTAACTACAGCACGCATCCCGTTCGCTTTCAACTGAGTCTCAGCTTGGATGCTGATTTTGTGGACTTATTTGAAGTTCGAGGCTATGGACGCGATCGCAGAGGACAGCTTTTGCGAATGCTGCCCAAGAGTGAGCCTTCAGCAGAAGCGATCGAGGAGCTAATACTGGCTTATAAGGGGTTGGATGGCTCTTTGATGCAATCTCGCATCCAGTTTGTCGATCGCCAACCCGATGACTTAGAAGGTTACACGGCGATTTGGCACCTAGAGATGGAACCCCACGAAACCCAAAAACTGGGTTATCGGCTGCAAATGTTGACCAATAACCGTCCGATTTCCAGGGTGAATGCGCCTGCAACCCTCGGACAAGCTAAAGCCGCTGAGTCATCGGAGCAAAACGAGTGGCGTCAACACGTTACCCAAATTCGCTCTGACAAAACCACCTTTAATCGAATTATTGAACGAGCTGAGCAGGATATCTACATACTGCGTCAATCCTTTGGGAAAGGAAAAGCTCTATCTGCTGGAGTCCCTTGGTTTTCCACCTTATTTGGACGGGACTCCATTATTGCCGCCTCACAAACCCTGATTCTCGATCCCACCATTGCTCGTGAAACCCTGACAATTTTGGCTCAATACCAAGGAACCAAGGATGATGACTGGCGTGATGAGCAACCGGGCAAAATCTTGCACGAGATTCGCATGGGTGAAATGGCTCGTTGTGAGGAAATTCCTCATACCCCTTATTACGGCACCATCGATGCTACACCGTTGTGGTTAATGCTCTATGCCGAATACTACGCCTGGACGCATGACACTGAAACCTTAGAACGGCTCTGGCCCAATGCAATGGCGGCAATGGATTGGATTGATCGCCAGATGGAAAAAACAGGGTATGTTAGCTACTACCGCCTATCCAAGCGAGGTTTAGCAAATCAGGGCTGGAAAGATTCTGGGGATTGTATTGTCAATCGTAAGGGTGAACTTGCCAAAGGTGCGATCGCGCTTTGTGAAGTGCAGGCTTATGTTTATGCTGCCAAAGTCCGCTTAGCTGAAATTGCTCGGCTCAAGAAGCGGCTAGATTTGGCAGACTTGTGGCAAGAGCAAGCAAAAGACCTCAAACGCCGATTCAATCAAGATTTTTGGATGGATGATGAGGATTTCTGTGCCTTGGCTTTGGATGGGGACGGTAAGCAGGTTGATAGTATCACGTCTAACCCCGGTCACTGTTTGAGCTTGGGCATCTTATCCCCGGAGAAAGCCTATAGTGTGGCAGAACGCCTGCGGGCCCCGGATATGTTTAATGGTTGGGGGATTCGGACTCTCAGTAGCGTGTCACCTGCCTACAATCCCATGGGCTACCACGTCGGTTCAGTTTGGCCTCATGATAATGCGATTATTGCTTCAGGTTTGCGATCGCTGGGGCTGGTTGATCAAACACTCGAACTGTGTCAAGCGTTAGCGGACATGATGTTATATCAACCTTATGATCGTCCTCCTGAACTGTTTTGCGGTTACGAGCGGGTAGAAGATAAAGCCCCAGTCAACTATCCCGTTGCCTGCTCTCCTCAAGCATGGGGCACTGGCAGCGTCTTTCAGTTATTACAAGCGATGGTAAATCTCGTCCCGGATGCTCGCAATAACTGTTTGCGGATTATTGATCCAGCGCTACCTGAGTCCATTAATAGCTTGTCACTGCATAACTTGCGCGTGGGGTCAACCCTACTCGATTTAGAGTTTGAGCGTTCTGGCTCCACAACCGCTTGCCGTGTTGCTAAGAAGCGAGGGAATCTCCGGGTTGTGATTGAAGCGTAATCAGGATACAGCCAGGGCACAGCATTGCTGTGCCCCTAAAGATTTGAGAACTGTCTGACTCGGGTTAGTAGACTTGTTGCAAAAAGATTGATTTGAGTTTATTAACCGCAGATTAACGCAGATTAACGCAGATGAATTTGATTGATTACTGAATTTTCTACATTACGAATTACGAATTCCTAATTTTTTTCTAATGTCTCCTCAGCAGTGGTGAAACCTGCCGTATTATCACCAATTGCTGAGATAGATACAGCCGCTTCAGCACGGGTTACGGGGGCTTGTGGCTTTAGAGTCGTTACTGTACCAAAAATTCGCTCGATGTTGGCATTGTTTTGGAAGACACTCTCTACGTAAAGGGCTGGCCAGTACTTTTTGGAAATTTTATTGCTGTCTGTCCAATCTCCTGGTGGACGGGTGATATTAGTATCCATTGCCACCCGATGATCTAGCGCCACTTTAATCGCCAACATCTCCTCACGGGTTAGAATCTGGTCGGGCTTGAAGGTTTTTGCATCGAAGCCAATAACATAGCCTGCATTAGTCAATCCCTGAATATAGCGAAAATCGGGATGTGTGGGTTCAACATCCGAGAACGTTGCCTTGCCTGTTTCCGGCAAGGGAATGGTTTTGTCGGGAGATCCGGCAAAAATAGCATTGTTGGCGCGAACCAGCCAGCGTACAAATTCAGCACGGGTAATCGGCTGTTGGGGGTTGAATTTTCCAGAAGTACTGTCCAATACTCCTAGTTGAGCGAGTTGGGTAATTTCTTTTTCTCCATAACCCCCTTTGATGTCCTCAAACGCCACAGGTAAAGGGGATTTTGTAGTAACAGGTTTAGGCGCAGGAGTCCTTTCAGCCACTGGATTGCTGAGCTGTACTTTTAGCATCTCTATCTCAGATTTCAACTTCACATTTTCGTCTCGAAGTTGATCGATGGTTGCCTGAAGTTGCTTGTCTTGTTCATCACTCTTATTGTTGTTGCAACCAGTGACGAAAACGAAGCAAGTCAGGAGCAAAACTAGTATTGACAGAGATTTAATGTTTTTGTTGACTTTCATGCGCCAAATTGCATCCACTGAAATTAGGTTAAGCCACCACCTCTTCAAGGACGGTATCGCTACTCAAAAAGTTCATTGACCGAAGAAAGGCAGAGGGCTTTAAGGAAGTAGGCAGAAGAAAGAAATACAATTTTCGGCCCCCGCCAAAAAGGTTGCAAGCCCTTAAATTGATTTATGAAAAAGTTGAAAGGATTTTTTTCGAGATGCACAAGCGCAAGAAAAAAGTATCCTAGTCAAATCCCCTAAATTTATTGATGGGGCTTCCCTTGGAGCCGTCTGCCTTCGTACTTCTGCCTTCTGAATACCCATCAAGTAACTATGGTAGTTCTCAATTGAGTGAAATACATATTGTTAAGCTTTAGTGCCCCCAATGTATTCTATGCTTATTGAGGATTACTAGAGAACCCTAAAATTTCTTGCATAAGTGGCAAAACTTGAGAGATAAGTACTATAGCCGCTGATTCAAAGACGATCGCATCTTCTAT
>CBKWLJ010000529.1:0-6032 GCA_966675205.1 uncultured bacterium | reverse complement strand
ACCGTTTCAACCTCATCCACTGAAACCTGAATTAGAAGATACTTTTTGGGTTAACTTGCTGGGTAAAGGGTATCCAGCTCCTCGTCATAAATTTAGATGGTGTACGGCACGTCTCAAAATTAATCCTGCTAACCGCTTTGTCCGAGATATTGTTCGTGAAAATGGTGAAACCATCTTAATTCTTGGCATTCGCAAAGCCGAAAGCCAAAAACGAGCTTCTACAATGGCAAAACACGCACAGAGACGACTACGCGATCGCCTCAGTCCTAATGGCAGTTTGCCTAATTCTCTCGTCTACACGCCTATTGAGGATTGGAGTAACGATCAAGTTTGGCTGTATTTAATGCAATGGGGCAATCCTTGGGGGCACAGTAACAAAGAGCTGTTTCAGATTTATCGTGGAGCGTCTGCCGATAATGAATGTCCTTTAGTTATTGATACTTCAACCCCTAGCTGTGGTAGTTCTAGGTTCGGTTGTTGGGTTTGTACATTGGTTGATCGCGACAAATCAATGGAAGCAATGGTTCTCAACGATGAATCTAAAGAATGGATGCAACCTCTGTTAGATTTTCGGGATGAATTAGATTTCCATTCGGATGAAAAGCTAGAGCAAGAGCGAAAAAATCGAGACTTTCGCCGTATTACCGGCAATGTTCAACTTTTTGAGCGTAATGTAGAAGGCTCACAAGAGAGAGAAGTAACGAATGTTCCTGGTCCTTATATTAAGCAATACCGAGAGGAGTTATTAAGGAAGCTTCTAAAAACTCAGCAGGAAGTCCGGCAAAAAGCTCCGTCGGAAATGCAAGATATTGAACTAATCTCTCTGGAAGAACTCAGTGAAATTCGGCGTATCTGGCTAGAAGAAAAACATGAATTCGATGATTCTTTACCTCGCATCTACCTAGAAGTTACGGGTGAAAATTTTCCCGATCCGCGTCGCAATGCAGGTAATGGCTACCTTGGTGCTGATGAATGGACGATTCTGACAGAATTATGTGAGGATGGCATTCATCTCGAACTCATGAACCGACTCCTCGATATCGAGCGTCAGTTCCAAACGATGTCTCGCCGTGTTGGACTTTACCAAGAGCTAGAACAATGTTGCAAAATTAATTTCGGCTCCAAAGATGAAGCCCTAAACAATGCACATCGCACTCGCAACCTTAAACAGGCTGCAACCCAAGGTGACGTTAACACCGTCAAAGAACTGACAACCAGTAAAGCTCCAGTATCCAACCCCAAAAATGCGGCTCAACCTAACTCTTGGGCAGAATTAAAATTTGGCAGAGCTTCATCTTCACCCACTGTTTCCGACTCCCAAGCAACCTACAAGCTCGAAACGACTAATGCTCCTCAGCCCCAAACAGAAAAAGACTATCGACCAAAAGGGATTCCCCATCTTATCCTCACCAAATTAGTATTACAGAATTTCGGCCCCTATCGAGGTCAGCACACCATCAACCTCACCTCCCCTAACAACGAGCAGCCCATCATCCTATTTGGGGGTATGAACGGCGATGGCAAAACTACCCTCATCGATGCCATCCGTCTGGCACTTTACGGAAAACGTGCCCAATGCTCCACCCGTGGCAACCTATCTTACAGCGAGTTCCTGAGTCAGTGCGTCAACCGTCAAATTGACGACGAACCCACCAGCATTGAACTTGCCTTCCAACAAACCCTCAACAACGCCCCCCATCCTACTGAATTTCGTATCCATCGTACTTGGACAAGGCAACCTAAAAACGGACGCGACACCCTAAAAGTCTCAACAGATGGCTCACCCGATGACGCCCTCACCAAAGCCTGGGATGAACGCATAGAAGACTTACTCCCTCTCGGTATCTCCAATTTGTTCTTATTCGACGGAGAACAAGTCAAAGAATTAGCAGAGCAAGACAAACTACCCCCCCTAGTCGTGAGTGCGATTTCCTCGCTCCTGGGTTTGGAACTACCCGATCGCCTTTCTACCGATTTAGATGTTCTCATTTCCCGCAAACGCAAGGCAAGCGCCAACCATCAAGATCAGCAAAAACTCGAAGAAATCGAACGTCGCCTCGAATCTCTGAACAAAGAAAAGCAAACAGCCAAGAAAAACTTAGCTGCGATTCAACCTCGATTAGAAGCCGCCCAAGAAAAGCTAAAACAAGCAGAGGAAACCTTTCTCACCAAAGGAGGCAAAATCGCCGCCGAACAAACTCAACACGAAACTCAACTGCAACGCTTACAGGAAGAAGCGACAAACCAGCGTCAGGCATTGCGCGAATTAGCTGCTGGAATTTTGCCTTTAGCGATGATTCAACCCTTGCTCGCTCAAGCTCAATCGCAAGCCCAACAAGAAGTTCAGCACCAACAACAGCTAGCAGCTCGTGATTTGATACTAACTCGCGATCGCCGCCTTTTAGAATACCTCCCCACTCTCAAGCTCAAACCCACCCAACTCAAACAAATTCAAGCGTTTTTAGAACAAGAGCAACAAGCCCTCACCCAATCTGAGATGGAAACTTGGTTAGGTGTCGATCCCGATTGTGTCCAACAACTTGCTACCTTATTAGCACATGGGTTATCCCACCCAATGCAGCAAGCTCAAGAACGCATCGCACAGTTGCAAAATTGCCAAACTGAAATCGATGCTACCGAACGCTATCTCGCCACAGCCGCATCCCCCGAAGCTTACGCCAAGCTCAAACAACAGTTCCAGCAAGCACAAGCAGAAGTCGTAAAGCTTTCAGCCGACTTTGAACAAGCGCAGCGAGAGTTGGAGCAAATCAAAAAAGCGATCGCTCGTGCTAAACAAGAACTGATGGACTACAGTAAATTAGCGATCGAGCAACAAACCACTGAACACACCCTGAAAGCTGCTGCTAAAGCTCAACAAACCCTAAAAGAATTCAAAAAACGCCTCAAACTCCGCAAACTCAACCAACTCGAAACCTTAGTAACCGAGTGCTTCCTTTACCTACTCCACAAACCCAATCTCGTGTATCGCATCCAAATTGATACTGAAACTTTCTGTCTGTCTTTATTTGATGACGAAGGACAACCCCTACCCAAACATCGCCTCTCAGCCGGAGAAAAGCAACTGCTAGCCATCTCCCTGTTGTGGGGACTTGCCCGTGCTTCCGGACGACAACTGCCCGTAGCAATTGATACCCCCCTCGGACGCCTCGACTCCTCTCACCGCAACAATTTAGTCGATCGCTACTTCCCCCAAGCCAGTCATCAAGTTATCCTACTTTCCACCGATACCGAGATTCGAGAAGAAGAAGTCAAACGGTTGAGAGAGAATGGTGCGATCGCACAAGAATACCTTTTACACTACGACGCTAACCAGTATCAAACTCAAATCAAACCGGGTTACTTTTGGTAAATCAAGTCCAAATATATCACTCTATATCACTCTATATAGAGTAAAAATTTTCATATCTGATACAATTATTAATACGTCAATTATCAGCCCTAGTTATTAAGCGAGAAAACGATCGCAATGAGTAACGAACAATCAACAGAACTGCCACTTTGGGTACGAGATCGGGAAGAAGTAATTGCGAATCAGGCAGATGTTGAATGGCGGAGTGGAAAGCCTGATTATTCATTTACCAATCAATTCCTGGTAAAAGAGCGTCAACACAATCATGCAGAGGGTTCTCTCAATGCAATTGCCCATAACTTGGTCAAAATTTTTGAGATGGAAGCCACCCATAAAACCAACCCTCAGCAATGGCTTTCTGTTGCCACTGATAAATTTCGCATGAGTACTAATGGAGGGACAGAATATACAGCCCAACAAATTATTGATGCGGGTACTTACAATTTATTTCTAGGAGATACAGACCACTATAGTTCCTCGCAAGAAACGTTTGATTCCTCCTACACGCTTTTTCATACAGCTTTCCCTGAAGGATTTCATTGGGAATTAATTGAAGTATTATCTCCTCCTCCTAATGTTGTCTTTAAATGGCGGCATTGGGGACAATTTAAGGGAAATTATAAAGACTTCTCTCCCACCGGAGAAATGATTGAAATTGTTGGCTTAAGTGTGGCGCGCGTAAATAAAGAACTAAAAATTGAATCAGTCGAACATTTCTTTGATACCAGTGCCTTTCTCAACAAATTGACCGCAGGTGGATGCCCTTTTCACACATAAAATAAAGGGCACTAACTTAAGAAGGCAGAAGGCAGCAGGCAGAGGGCACAAGGCAATTCCCATGTCTAAAGTCAGGGGATTTAATCAGAAGGCTTCAAGAAGAAAGCCTCCAAGGCAGAAGAAGGTAGTTTCCACAAACGGGATTCTAACCTCTCCTGAAAACGAGCCACCCAATCCAAGATTTGAAGGGGGCTTTTTACCCTTACTCATGAGAATGTAGTGGGCAAAGAGTGAAGGCATTCCTTCTTCCTCCTGCCTCCTGCCCTTTGCCTTTTGTGTCAACTCAGATTTTCGTCATCCCAAAAATTGCATAAGTAGTATTACCTCCAGAGATATATGCAACTAGAACACTCTAGCCTCTTTGGAGAAACCTCAAATGGGTTTATTCGACAAGCTCAGCACTCGTACTCAACAAAGCCAAACAACACTAGGCCCAGCCGAAGCCTTTGCTGCGATCGCATTAATCGCTATTGCTGCCGATGGTTATGCCGCAAATACTGAATTGCAAGCAATCTCAACAATATTGTCTCGAATGCAATTGTTCAGAAGCTATCCGGCTGATGTGATGAGAAAAATGTTTGATCGACTCCTCAATCTTCTCCAGCGACAAGGAGCGAATAACCTGCTTACGGCTGCTGTAGCAGCACTTCCTCATGATCTCAAAGAGACAGCCTTTGCGATCACAACAGATATTGTCTTGGCAGATGGTGAAGTGACACGCGAGGAAGAAGATCTTTTGAATCAGTTATATCGCGCTTTGCAAATCTCAGAAGAGACTGCCGTCAAGATTATCGACGTGATGTTAATCAAAAACAAGGGGTAGCTCCTAGCTAGCAGCCAGTTAAGAAATGTTTTTGGGAAATGCGATCGCACCTTTTCATGTAGCAAAACTTGGGTGCGATCGTTTCACTATTACCCGCTTGCACCAATTATTTAATCTGCACCCATGCCAATTGTAGGATTATTGTGGGGCAGGCATCTTGCCTGCCTTTAATTATGCAAGAGCAATCAATCACTTATCCTTCAGCCCATACTTTCCATCCGACAATTTCTTAAAATACTTAGGCTCAATTGAATTTTTCCGATTCAATCCCTCACACCGTCGTTCAATTGCTCCACGAACAATTGCTGTTGGCTCCTTCGCGTTGAAGGCATACAACTTCTGATCGAGAATAGCCTGCGTAATATCAGAGATAGTCATTGGCTGTTTAGCTGCTTGCAATACCTCAATCACCGCTTGAGCAACTGTCCGTTTCTCCATAAATTCTTTCACGAAACTTGCAATTCAAAATTTATCAAACAATAGTGGTTGAATACTTCCATCTGACAAGATGGACGGCAACCACGCATCCCCTCTGGGTTCAGTCCCATCCCACTTCTCAGGATAAGTGTTAGCAGCAATCAATTCTTCAATCCGTGCCAGTTCTTCATCATTAATCAAACTAATGGTAGGACGATTCTTGGTTCGCGCCGCCTGATTCACTTCCTCTTGAATCGCTAAAACCTGCTCCAGCATCCAGCGACGAGCCTCCAGCGTGAGCGGCCCCAAGCGATTTTGCTTAGCAGCAAGAGTGCCATCTTTTTTGACTTCTCCATGTTTCCGGTGGCGGTATTGCGGCTTTTTAATTTCCCGATACAAGGGGCGCAACTTCCTTAAAGGAGCTAGATATGCCCACTGTGAATCACCAATTACAGCTTCTAACGCTCGATCTTCTTGTACTAAAGGACACCCAATGCAGCCAGTTCTCAAGCTCAACGGTTCTTCCGATTCAGTTCCTTCATTCGTCATGCCATACACCGCCGCAATCTCCTCTGTCGGAAAACCCAAAGCTGGAGCATCAAACATCAGCCAATCCCAGACATGACAAATCCGCCAGTGAAGAAT
>CBKWLJ010000528.1:0-6051 GCA_966675205.1 uncultured bacterium | reverse complement strand
AATCATGCCCAAGCTTATGTTAATCGCGGGATTATCCGTCACGAATTAGGGTATCAACAAGCCGCTCTTTCAGATTTTAGGGCAGCATCGCAACGGTTTAACGAGCAGGGAAATCGAGTTGCTTATCGGCAAACACTGGCGCTGATTGAGCGGTTGCAGCAGTTGCTCAGTTCATGGGAAGATGCGATCGCCTAAACTGACTTGCTTATGCGCTGATGAGGTTTAGGGGTTTGAGGAGAATATGCGATCGCTGATAAAGGCATAGCATTAGTATGGCCTTATGGAGAATTTGTGAACTCCTGAATGAGTTAGTTGGGAGTCATGATTCGAGGAGTTGTCACTGGGAAATCTTGCGGATTGCGGGTAACAATGGCATCTAGTTGATTAATTACAGCCGTAGCGTACTGAATCGCGTCTTCAAAATCCCTAAAGTTAGCTGCTAGTGCTACTGTTATTGCTGCCCGATCCACTGTAGCCACTTGGCAGAAGGTAGCCAGCCTGTTTAAAAACTGAAGTGTCCAGTCTCGACTTTTATTTTTACGAATGATGTAGAAAAGGTCGCCAAAGGTTGAAGCTGAAACATAACCTTCAATTTGTCTCTGTTGAGCCAATAGGAAAATCTGTTCGCTTTCACCATAAAAGGGCTGTCGCTCAAGAGCGAAATCTAGAATAATATTGGTGTCTAGCAGGATTTTCATAAGTTGTGTTTTTCCTTCAATGCCTCCCAACGGGCCTGATCTGCATCGAAATCGGCAGGTGCAGGTTCTGTATTTTCAAATAAGTCTTTGAATGCTTCAACTCTGCATTGGACTTTCCTTTTAGATTTTTTCGCCTGGGATTCGGTGTATGGAACTGTTGAACTGGCAACCGTCTCAACGGCCTGCAAGACAATTACCTCTACATCTCCAGGTGGCATTTTAACCGGTTCCGCAATTACTAAGTTACCTGCTGCATCGATTGTTCCATTGAGTTTGTAAGCTTGCATATTATTTCTCCTATGTAGCTAGGTGAGGTGCGTTACATTTACTTAACACAACCTACGACTTGCTTTAATTCAGCGAGTCTTGGTTTAAAAATAGCATTCACTGGGAGCGATCGCTTTTATTCATTTTAGGGGTTTGAGGGGAAAATGCGATCGCAAGTTTTTTAGTACCACTCTCGCGCTCTGGCAGTTCTCTATTAACGAGTGCTATAACTTAGTCAAAAAGTAAGAGTTTGTTTGGGCAAGTATTTTCTCGAAATGCTCTATTTAGCTACTTACGGTGAGATCTAACTATGGAAAAGACAAAATTTATTGCTCATGTAACTCAAGAATATCTTGAAATTGCAAGTATCAAAACGGACACAAAATTTAAAGTTTTTCCATCTCAGTATGAAAATTTGCTAGATTTAGAAGTTCATCTAAGTAAAGATGAATTTAGGGAGATTTATAAACTTAGAAGTAATCAAAATGAAAATTCACAGATAAATCATAGTTATGCTTGTGCAATTGCTGCGGGAACTCTTCATTTAGCGAAGTTAATCACTTACTCTGAGAAAGATAATGAGCGCAAACAAAAAAAACAACGGGTTGTTGAACGCAAGTCTAAGCTCTTGAAAGAAGCTTTTCCCGAGGAAACACAAGCTCTATTTTTGCCAGAAGGTACTCAAAAGTTGCTTGAGTATAATTGGTCATGGGATGAGAGCATGACATTTTTGATAGATCTAGCATTTACTAATCCATTTGCACCTTACGAGTTAGAGTTCAAAGAAAGCGACTTTGAGGAAGCGTTAAAACAAACCGCTGTATTAGTGGGTCGTAGTACTCAAGATGTTAAGCGTATCCTAGAAACTAAAAAGAAGGCATTTAATGCTCATTGGCAACTTGACTGGGGAAAAGTAGCTCTTTTTGGAATCGGTGGTATCGCCCTTTTTGGTGTTGGTGGATGGTTAGCTGCTCCTCTAATTGGTACAGCCATTGGAACAGCCGCAGGTCTTTCTGGTGCAGCAGCAACATCTCATGGTCTAGCCATATTAGGAGGCGGTAGTCTTGCTTTGGGAGGAGCAGGAATGGCTGGGGGTATGTGGCTAGTAACAGGTGTTGGAGCTGCCACTGGTCTTGCTCTAGGTGGTGGCAGCACTATGCTGTTACAACTTGGAGCTGCTGGTGTCAAAGTGGAGTTAATCAAGCTCCAGGTTAATTATAAGGAAGTGCTTCTAGATAGCCAGATGCAACTAGCAAAGGCTCAAACCATTATTAAATCTTTGGAGAAACAGCACAGAGAGATTAAGCAGCAATTAGAGGAGGAGCGCTTGCTCAATGAAAAGAACTCAAAACGCATCAAAGAATGTGAAGAAATTATCAAGGCACTTGAGGACGCAATTGAGTGGATGCAAAAGGAAGGAAAATAATGCAGCTTGATGGAATTGATGTTGTTCTCAACTGGCTCGTCAAAGATTTTCAAGACTATGAAAACCAAACGGCTGCTGATTTGAGCCAAGCAGCAACAGCGGAAAGTCTAGATGCTTTAGAATCACGAATTGAATCTCTAAAATTTAAACTACCGCCTCATATCCAAGAACGGTTACAGTCTCGAGCTTCTCAGTTATCTTCAACCGCTAATCTTTCCCTCAAAACAATAATACAACAACCAAAAACACCTTCAAAAGATTGGTCAACTATTCGACGAGAAGCAGAAGAACGGCTACGTCGTCGCGGAATTAATCCAGCAAGTGTTTCCCTTGATAACCTTCTTGACAGCAGTGAAGTAGAGCGCATTGAGCGTAGATTTCGGGGAGAATTCGCCCTATCGGCACATCTTGATAACTATGATGTTGCTGCTTCAGTCGTTGCAGGTTTAGTAGCTGCATTAACAGATTTCCTAATTGTCAGAATTCCGAAAGATATCAAGTACCTGGGTCAATTTCAGGAAGGAAGCCCATTAACAAAATGGCTCCATTCCTTGAGTATTCCTAGCGATAACTGGTTGGCTCAGTACTTCAAGACATCTTATGACCGTGTAAAGGGCGTAGATGTTTCAGGCTTTAATCCGAAGACACATCGCCTACAAACCTTTGGACATGATCCCTTAATTGGCTTAGTCATAGGTACTATCGATATCATGCGTGGAGGTCTAACAGCTATTTCTAGAGAGGGCGAAGTCATCTGGCTGACTGATACAGGCACAGCTCATTACAACCCATTCACGGCTCTAGTTTGGCAGATTATGCATTTACTCTCAGATGGCTTTACAGAGATGGGGTTGCCACTTCCGGGCTGGTCACTGCTACAACTCTTCCAAGTAGGAAGCTTTGGTCAAAAAGAGCATACCGTTGCTGAACTAGCTCGTAATATGTATCTCAAGGGCTACGATAGCCGCCACTTTCTGACTATGGCAACCTCAGTGGCAGCAGCAGAGGTAATTCTCAGAAGTTATTTCTGGATTCGCCGGAAGCTGGATGAGCAGTACGATGCAGATATGGCACACCTAGCAGAGGTTGCTGGGGCGAGAAATACAGGAAGCCATCCTCGATTCCAAGCAATGGCTTTTGCCGCGCATATGATTGCCTCTGCTGCCAACGCTGGGAAGGTAGCTATTTATGCTGGTAATCCTTTAGCTATCAACTATGCTCAGTGGCTGCGTTTCTTTCAGGCAGCGTTGGCGTGTCTCAATACCCAAATGTGCTCTCCTTCTGAGGTTCTGATAGGACATGCTCGTGCTAACTTGAAGGCCCTAGAACGAGGTTGGCTTGAGATTGATCTAGAAGATGCATCTTTCCCTTCTCTTGTAGTGCATTAGTGTAGCGGGGAGACGCATGAGTATAGATTTAATAACCCGTTTTCAGCAATCAGTTACTTTCTAATCATCGACTTGCGGCGCAAACTGGTATTTATTAAGCCGGAACAACAAATCATCATATAACTCATCAAAAGTTAGACAGTATATATGCTTAGAATTGAGGATAATATTTTGCTGACGCCAGTTCAGTCTCTTTCTTTCTCTAGGTTCTAAATACTCATTTTTGCCAATAATGAGTAATCCCATGTAGTCAATCGTTCTGTCATTAAACCTATTCTCAAAATCATCTGTTTTTTCTAAATCATCAAGCTTCCAAAACCAATCTATAATTTGGCTGAATCCTTTTTCAAATCTTGATGACCATTCGGGAGAGCTTTTTCCTACTTTAGTTTCAAAAATACTATTAGGTTTAGCATCCTCAAACTCCACAAAGCAATAAGAGTTTTTCGCAGAATCTCCAACTACAAGATCGGCAGTAAAATCTCCAAATAAATCATATTCAAATGCAACTCGATCAAATCTATTAATTTTTGTATGGTAAGACGCAACAAATGCAGATAAATGATGACGTTTTCTAAAAAATGGTAGAATGTCATCGCGTTCAGACAGAGATGGCTTACTTTGGAGAAGCTGTTGCAGTTCTGCTAGTTGAGAGCGACAAACCCTTGGCTCAAAATCAAGCGATAGAAAGTTCTTCATTCCCTATCGTAGTTTTAGCTTTTATTGGCAGCAAATAATTCTAGCCTTTCCTTCATAACGATATCTAAGATTTCAAATTCATTCTGGGAAATCACTCTAAATATAACCCGGAGATTAGGGTTTGCTCTTAAAAGATAAAGAGGTTCATCTAGCTTAAATTGTTTAACCTTATCTCCCGATAATGGCTCTATTCCAAAAACCGATAGATAATTTATAGCTTTCAAGATGATGTTTTTCTCTTCATCAGACAAGGCATCTAGTGCAACGGTAGCACGCTTATGAAAGCTTATTTTAGCGGGGTTATCTCTCATGGGGATATTAAATTATGATAGGTGATATTTAAGGAAAAACTTCCTCTATATTAGCGGATTATGCCTTGCTAACCCTTACAGAACACCTGCTTCTCCTCACTGTAGAATCATGGATTTGGTATTCTGTTTTCAGGATTTCAGTTACTTTCCATGAATAAGAAGTTAAAGGCAATCCTAGCCGAGTTGCGTATGTGAAGCATCGGCGCAGCGATCGCAATTTTGCGGTGATGAGATTGAAAGCGAAGGATAAACCTTCTCATCTCCCCCAACTGCTAGATGCGCCATTGAGCTTTATGCCCCAAGATTAAGCACAAAGGGAAGAAGAAAATTCCCTAGCCAGAGGTTAGGAGAAGTGGTATGAGTGATTGGATACAAACGATTTCAGACTGGATGGGCCAGATCGAAGGTCAATATGAAGCATTAAAGTCCAGCGTCTGGAAATCCCTCGGCTTGAATGATCCAATCCAAATCATGCCCTATCGAAGCTATGGTACAAAAGAGCGGCTACACCTGAAGGGGCGGGTTCTTCAAGATGAAGGCATTAAACCAACAAATGAGAGTACTCCCATATGGGAGAACTTGCGGAATATGTACCGACGCTTCGAGAGTGATGAAATTCCCGGAGCAAGGGTACGGGTAAGCTTTGAGGGCCAGCACTTCGACGTTGTTACCGATAAAGAAGGGTTCTTTGAAGCTGAAATTAAACCCACTGAAACTTTAAGTCGCGATCGCACCTGGTATAACATCGATCTAGAATTGCTCGACCCCCAACCGGAAGACCAACCTTGCATTCGCACTACAGCCAAGGTATTAGTTCCGCCTCAAACTGCCAAATTCGGCGTAATTAGCGATATTGACGATACCATCGTTCACACGGCCGCTACCGATCCACTGCGAATGTTTTGGATCGTTTATCTGGGTAACGCCCGAACCCGTTTGCCATTCCCAGGAGTTGCTGCCTTTTATCAAGCATTGCAACAGGGAGAAAACGGTCAGGAGAATAACCCTATTTTCTACGTTTCTAGCAGTTATTGGAATCTCTATGACCTGTTTGATGCGTTCATGGAGTTGCACAATTTGCCTATGGGCCCCCTGCTGCTACGAGATATTGAGCTTTCCCCGGAAAATTTCCTCTCTTTCAGCCACCAACGCCATAAACTCAGCAAAATCTGTCCCATCCTCGAATCTTACCCCAATTTGTCATTCATTCTAGTCGGCGATAGCGGACAAGACGACGCGGAGATTTACCGTCAAATCGTCCA
>CBKWLJ010000527.1:0-6057 GCA_966675205.1 uncultured bacterium | reverse complement strand
AGCAATTTATCTTGCTGCTACCGTTATCTGGCTTAATTGATGACACGCCCTAAAATTCATATCAAGGTAAAGTTCATTGGAGAAAATCACAAATGTACTGATTAACTAACTCTGGCCTTTCCTGCTGTACCCAATGACTACAGTTGGCAATATAGCGAATTTGGAAGTTTTTGACATATTCTTCTGTCCCGTAAGTCAACTCCTTACCCAATGCAGCATCTTCCTCAGCCCAAATCATTAAGGTTGGCACATTGAGGAGCGTCCACTCCTGTTGCTGGAAACTCAAAAAAGCATTGCGGTAATAATTAATCATGGCTGTGAGGGCACCAGGCTTTGCCGCAGCATTTTTATAGGCATCGATATCTGCTTGGGTAAAAGCACTTTTGTCAACTGCCATACCTTTGAGAGCAAATTCAATCAGTTGATAGTCGGACAACTCTATCAGGAATTCTGGTAACATCGGTAGCTGAAAGAAAAAAGCATACCAGCTACGCATCAACTGCACAGGAGTGCGTAACCCTTCCGCAAACTTGGCAGGATGGGGGATGTTCATCACAATCAACCGTTCTACCATTTCCGGGTGAGCGTAGGCAAAGCACCAAGCGATCGCACCTCCCCAGTCATGACCCACTAAGATACAGCGATCGTATCCTAGACCTTTAATCACACCCTCTACATCTTTAATCAACTCACGCATCATATAAGCTGATTGTTGCTGTGGCTTTTCGCTTTCGTTATAACCGCGCAAGTCAAGAGCAACAACCTTATAATCTTTAGCAAATTTTGGGATTTGATGACGCCATGAATACCAAAACTCTGGAAATCCATGCAGCATCAGCATCAGTGGCCCTTCACCTTGAGTCACGTAATGCAGCCTGACGCCATTGCTGATCAGGTATTCATCCCGCCATGCTTCCTTTATTACAGCCATTGATATCTTCTCCGCAACTTTTTTAGCAATCCTATCGATTCTTTCTTGGAGGATGCGCTCTCTTTAGGCAGAAACTCTGTTAAAGAAGGGGATCGCTTGATATAAGGTCTTTGCTGAAATTAGGTTTTTTTACCCTCTTCTTTTAGAGAGACGGATGGGTTAGCTTTTCTATTTCCTCAGTGCAAGTCAGAGCGGTTTGCGGTTTCCCGCTAAAGATTGATTGAACTCATTTACATAACACGTAAGCTGGTGAGAGTTAGAAACAGCTTAAAACAAAGGAGTTTAAATCATGAAGCTGTCTAATTTATCCAAAGTTCTGAGCGCAGGTGTGATTGCTGCAAGTTTATCAGTTGTACCCTTTACGCTCTCTGCTCAAGCTCAGGATACTGCGCCTGGAACTTATGTAGAGCCAAATGGGGCAGTCGAAACAGCATATCAGGAAGATGATTTTGACTGGGGTTGGTTAGGTCTACTAGGTTTAATTGGATTAGCCGGTTTAATTCCTAAAAAGCGTCACGAATCTGTTCATCACATCGACAGCGAGCCTAATGTAGTGGTTCGTTCTGGTTCTGATTATCGACGTTAATCAAGTTGTTTTAAAAGAGAGCGATAAAATCATGAAGATTTCTAATTTTTCCAAATTTATTGGCACAGGTTTGATTGCTGCCGGTTTAGTGATTTTCCCTACAACTGTTTTTGCACAAACACAAGCTCCACAAACCCAAACTGATACTACTGGGAACACTTACGAGCAACCCGTTGGGGATGTGAATACTGCTAATAGTGAAAATGACTCTGACTGGGGGTGGTTAGGTCTACTGGGTTTGGCTGGATTAGCTGGTTTAATTCCGAAGAAACGTCAAGAAACAGTTTATCGCAGTAACACTGAACCTGATGTGGTGACTCGTTCTCGCTCTGATTATCGTTAGTCAATGGGTTTTAATAAAAAGGGATAAAATCATGAAGATTTCTAATTTTTCCAAATTGCTCAGTGCAGGTGTAATTGCTGCTAGTTTAGCGATTTTACCTTCAACGGTTTCTGCCCAAGCACAAACAGATACAGCTCCTAATACCTATGAGCAGCCCACTGGAGATGTATATACCACTAATACTGAAAATGACTCTGACTGGGGGTGGTTAGGTCTACTGGGTTTGGCGGGATTAGCCGGTTTAATTCCGAAGAAACGTCAAGAAACGGTTTATCGCAGTAACACTGAACCTGATGTGGTGACTCGTTCTCGCTCTGATTATCGTTAGTCAATGGGTTTTAATAAAAAGGGATAAAATCATGAAGATTTCTAATTTTTCCAAATTGCTCAGTGCAGGTGTAATTGCTGCTAGTTTAGCGATTTTACCTTCAACGGTTTCTGCCCAAGCACAAACAGATACAGCTCCTAATACCTATGAGCAGCCCACTGGAGATGTATATACTACTAATACTGAGAATGACTTCGACTGGGGCTGGCTAGGTTTACTGGGTTTGGCTGGATTAGCCGGTTTAGCAGGCCGCAAGCGTCGGGATGTAGATACCGTCTATAGCGATCGCGTTACTCGTGAGCCAGATGTTGTCACTCGCCGGGGTTCTGACTATCGTTGATCATTCATTTGAATCAACGATCACTCATACGGATAGCTATATTCTCAACGCCTCTTAGAGTGTCGGTACAGTAATCACTGCAATGACAATTTCTCGTAGAGGCTTGAAGCCCCCGCGCTTGCCCCCAAATTCTGACGGGGGAACCACGGGGGATTGCCGTTAGCATGAATCAACCGACGCTCTAGCAATACTCAGTGGGGCTTTACGGCTACTCGAGTGTGAACTTATCCAGCGCTGATGGGAGCCTGCAAGCTTCGTAATCGCTCAAACAATACGGCAACTTTGCTGATATCTTTATCTCCGGGCGATCGCTCCACACCACTCGATAAATCAATCCCACTCGGTTGCAGTTTGCTCAAAGCTTCTAAGATATTATCTGGAGATAAACCCCCTGCCAGAAACCAAGGTACGCTTGGACAAAATTGCTTCAATGTAGTCCAATCCAAAGTTTTGCCAGTACCACCTAGCATTTGAGGATGGTAGGCATCAAGCAGTAATGTATCCACATAATTTGTGTAGCTCTCTGTCCGCTCTAAACACTCCGGTGTCTTCACTCTCAGCGCTTTAATAATTTCAATTTCAGGTAAACACTGACGCAGCCGATCGCAAAATTCGGGTGACTCTAGCCCGTGCAACTGCACTGCACTCAATCTCGCTTCAGCAACAATTTGACCAATTTCCTCAACAGTAGCATCAGCAAATACGCCTATTCGATCAACCGACACCAGCAATTGCTCCACAATTTCCCGAATTTGACTTGGTGTCACGTAACGAGGAGAGGCTGCCACACAGATAAACCCTAACGCTGTGGCTCCTAGTTGCGCGATCGCTTGACCTTGTTCTGGCTTTGTAATACCGCAAATCTTGACCCGCATGCAGATACTTCACTAAACTTTGCTATTTTTTTATTTTTGTGTAGTTTTATATCAAAAAAAGGGGTAAAAGTGTTAATTCTTTAAAACAAGTTGTGATTTTTTTACGAAGAGCTTCTTATTATTTTTTTGTTTGTATCGGTTTATCAACTCAGGAGTCATACATGTTTATTAACACTCTTTTATTAGCTGCTGCCCAAGCCACTGTTCCAGCAACACCATCATGGACTCCGACGATCGGGATTGTGATGGTTTTGTGTAACGTGTTTGCCTTTGTTATTGGTCGCTTTGCGATTCAACGCAAAGGCACGGGTCCCGATTTACCGGTTTCCAAGCCTGATATTTTGGCAAACTTTGGCATTCCTGAACTTTTGGCAACAGCTAGCTTTGGTCATATTCTGGGCGCGGGTGTAATTTTAGGGCTTGCTAATGCAGGTGCCCTTTAAAACTTGCCATTCCTAGCCAAGGTTGGCAATGGCAACGGGAGTAGGAAGAGGAAACTATTTTCTAACTTGAGCGATTTTAAGCAACCTGTTTGGTTATAACCTAACGGCAGTAATCGGTTACCATCTCCCTAAAGCTACACAACTGCGATCGCTACCCGGAGAGGATGCTCTCCTCTTTCCTACTCTCTCCTTGCTGTTTCTCAAACCCAAAGGAACTGAGCCACTTTTGCCAACAATCATTCCCCAGGAAGAAGGGAGAACCATGATTTCTCGATACCTTTCTGATATCTGACTCGTGTTTAAGTTAGTTCAGAAAGGAGAAAACAACTTGATTTATTCGATTTTAGTAGCATTACAGCCAACAGTCCCCGATACACCAGCCTGGGGTACACAGGAGTTGATCATCATGGGGGTTTGCATGGTTCTGGGCATCATCATTGCCAAAATTGGGATTCAGAACAAGGGCAAGGGACCCTCTCTACCGCTTTTACAGCCTTTGCTGGGTAGAAACTTCGGTTGGCCTGAACTACTAGCAGCTCTAAGCATCGGTCATGTACTAGGGGTTGGTAGCGTTTTGGGATTGACAAATGTCGGTGCCCTGTAATGCTCTTGTCTGCTTGAATATTTATCATTAAGACAGACGCGGGGACGCGGAGAGTTTTTGTGATGATTATTTAAACGGACTTGATATAAAAACAATTTTGCCGATCAAAAATCACAGTCTCTATCTTCACGCCCAGAACGGGGAATGCTCAGTTATCCCGACTGGGCGTTTTAAATTCGGTTACAACTCCTCCTTCCTTTATGCTGTAAGTAGAGGCATCCAAGGATTTTGGATTAACGGAACCCTCGGCTTGTGAGATTTTGGATTTTGGATTGCCCCCGTTGCTACTCTTTGTGAAAGTTTGAGGCCAAATCATCCAAAAACGAAATCTGAAATTGGGGCAAACGTCCAAAGATAGGGGAAATATAGTATGCAGGCAAATTGGCGAATCGGATCTTTATTTGGAATTCCACTGTTTTTAGACCCGTCGTGGTTTTTTATCTTAGCGCTAGTCACTTTTATTAATGCAGTGGATTTTCAGCGTAACTTTGCGTGGGTTCTAGCCTGGAGTGCTGGGTTACTGATGGCATTATTGCTATTTGCCTCAGTATTGTTTCATGAACTGGGTCACAGTTTAGTGGCACGATCGCAAGGCATTAAGGTGAACTCCATTACCCTGTTTATCTTCGGTGGAGTGGCATCCATTGACCGAGAATCGAAAACACCTGGTCAAGCGTTTCAAGTCGCGATCGCTGGTCCAATGGTCAGTTTTGCCCTATTTGGTCTATTTTCTCTGCTGGCTCAGTCTCTACCCCAGGATAGTTTAGGTCAGGTCTTAACTCTCGACTTAGCGAGAATCAATTTAGTTTTAGGGATTTTTAATTTAATTCCAGGCTTACCTTTAGATGGGGGGCAAGTTTTAAAAGCCGCGGTTTGGAAGCTGACGGGCAATCGATTTCAAGGAGTGCGTTGGGCAGCCAAAACGGGGAAAGCCTTGGGAGGTACGGCAATCGCACTGGGGCTTTTCCTGGCGCTACAAACGGGTGAGTTTATCGGTCCGATGTGGATTGCCTTGATTGGTGGGTTTGTTTTCCGCAATGCCACAGCTTATGACCGTTTGACGACACTGCAAGAAGCCTTACTCCAGTTAACTGCATCAGATACCATGACCCATGAGTTTCGGGTTGTGGATGCTAATCAGACTTTACGTGCCTTTGCTGACGAGTACGTTCTAACTGATATTCGCACTCCCATGCCATTATTCGCCGCTGCGAATGGGCGTTATCGAGGGTTGGTGGCGATCGAGAACTTGCAGGTTATAGAGCGTAGCCTTTGGGAAATTCAGACGCTCGCCAGCATTGTGCGTCCGCTCTCAGAAATCCCCACCGTTGAAGAGAAAACTTCCCTAGTAGAAGTGATTAATCGCTTAGAAGCCGAGCAGTTAAATCGCTTAACTGTTCTCTCTCCAGCAGGCACAGTTGCGGGTGTGATTGATCGGGGTGACATCGTGCGTGCGATCGCCAAAAAGCTGAGTCTACCCATTACAGAGACCGAAATTAAACGGATTAAATCGGAAGGAAGTTATCCTCCAGGGTTACAGCTCGGTGCGATCGCGCAAAGTACCATGCAATAAGTTTTACTGAGCTAAGACATAATAAATCCTTATC
>CBKWLJ010000526.1:0-6147 GCA_966675205.1 uncultured bacterium | reverse complement strand
TTATCAAACTCAAAGTGAATCCGCCCTCGAAAGCGTTCGGAGGGAATAAGTTTTTCGTAAGGATACTGAACAGTAACAGGGCGACGGCGCATATGGTCGAAAGTAACTGTCATTCCTTGCCCAATATATCGAGCGGCTTGTACAGTTTCTTTGGCATAGTCGCCTACTTGTTTGAGAAAATTCAACATTGATAAAGCACTCTTACTCTTATAGTCAAATAAATTGAGTAAATATTAGAAACAGTCATTAGTTTTATCAATCTCCGCCAATAAGATAATTTGAGCGTTCTGTTATCTCCCAGTATTTAACTGAAGACAGTCACATATAGACACATCAACACGTAGATATGAAGACGCGCTTGTAACGAAGCGCGTATTGTTTAGGAGAACCGTCTCTTCTCTAATGACGTTAGAAATTTAGGAGAATTCATTCTTCTTTAAGTAGAATAATTGCTACAGCTTCAGCCAACTTCTCTCAAAAGCATAGGTTTAGTATTAAGCCAGCCTGTGTCTGTTATTACAAAAAAGCTCAAAGCATACGCTAGAGATTAAATTCCTTTGAAGACGATGCGCTATACGCTTTTTTTCCTAACTGCTTATCCTAATTCACCGCTCTATTTGTGGTATTCATTTCAGGTTGAACTGTAGATGCCCCAATCCTGAATGCCTCGATCGCAAAGAATCGATTCAGCCCGATGAATTTCATCATCTGTGCCATCGATCATGACCAGGTAATCAGCCTTCAAGGGGCGATCGCTGTAAGTTTTAGCTTGCTCTTGTGAAACGCCATTTTCAATGCTCGCTTTGTTCTACTGCTCTATAAGTGTTGGAGATGAAACACCTTGGTCAATCAATTGCACCAATCGCTGCCTTAAAGTTTCTAAACCCAAGCGTTGAGTGGCTGAAATAAAGACAGCTTCGGGATACTCTTGCTGAGCTAAAGCCAGAGTTTCGCTATCAACCCGATCAACCTTATTAAAGGCAATCAAAGCTTTCCCTGGAAGGGCAGGCATTTCTTCTAACACCTCCATCACTGAACGGATATGGCTTTGCCAAGCTGGATGAGAAAGATCAACGACATGAAGCAGTGCATCGGCCTCAGTCACTTCCTCTAGCGTGGCTCGGAATGCATCCATTAGGGGGGGCGGGAGTTCGTGAATAAACCCAACCGTATCTGTTAGGAGAATTGACCGCCGTTCATGAGTTTGGGGGTCTGTAATCACAATCTTTCGCGTCGTCGGGTCGAGAGTGGCAAACAGGCGATCGGCTGTGTAAACTTCAGCATGAGTCAACACATTTAAGAGAGTGGATTTACCCGCATTGGTATAACCAACTAATGCAATAGAGGGGACTTCTTGCTGCTGTCGCTGTTGCCGCAAGCGGGCGCGATGTGCCTGTAATTGGTTCACTTCTTGTTGAAGTTGTGCAATCCGCCGCTGAATGACTCGTCGCTCAGTCTCTAATCTGGTTTCCCCAGGGCCTCGCGTTCCAATTCCAGCCCCTAGTCTTGACATCGCCTGACCTCGACCCCGAAGCCGAGGTAGCATATATTCCAATTGCGCCAGTTCCACTTGCAATTTACCGGCCTGGGATTGAGCGCGTTGAGCGAAGATATCGAGAATGACTTCAGTCCGGTCTACCACTCGGATGCCAATCTGGCTTTCCAAGTTTCGCGCTTGAGAGGCAGAGATATCTCGGTCAAAGACAATTAAATTGGCTCCAAGCTGATGAGCCAACAGCCCAATTTCTTCTACTTTTCCCTGACCGACAACGGTTTGAGGATGGGGGTGACTTCGCTTTTGCTGCACTGTCTCCACTACCTCTCCTCCCGCACTCTCTACTAAGCGCACGAGTTCCTCAAGTCCATCTTGAAACCGTTGGGGAGTGGTATCCTCGGTCATTAAGCCAACCAGCAGAACGCGATCGCCCTCAGACTCAATTTCTGGGAATTGAGATATTTCAAAGCCTGCTTCTTGAAACTCGGTTTCCCATCCATCAACTAAGTCGTCGAAGTCTTGCTCAGTCAGGTCATCCAGACTGAGGGGAGGAGAAACGAGCCAAGGCGTGTCTAAATCGGGTACGAGGTGAGCTAGATAAGCTTCTTTGACATAGCCACTAGCACTACCATCTCGTTTTTGGGTTCCATTATTGTTGGGGATTAACACCACCAAAGCATCTAAGCGTTGCCGTGCCATTGCCATCAGTGCCGCAGTATCCGGTGTGTCTCCTTTGAGTTGAGTAGCAACGCAACGAATCCCACTCAAGCGTCGAGCGCTTTGCCGAGGTAGCTCTTGAGGTGGGATTTGAGTTTCTTGCGGCGTACCTACCCCGACTCGGACTACCTGCCCGCGTCGATTAATGTAGCTACATACTGGCTGATGAATTTCTGCACTAATCGCTGCTAGCTTCTGAGCAAATTCGGGTGCAATTGGGCGATCGCTTGGCTGTCGTTGCTCGGAAAGCTGTTGTAATTGTTTGATGTGACTCGATTTTAATCCTTTAAGATTACCGTAAATATTCTCGCTCATATTAATCAGAAAACTTGTACCTAAAGGACTGGGCTAATGGTCAACAACCCCGCCCTATCGATTCGCTATTCGCTACCTCAATTGAGGACGGGGTATCCAACTTATTGGGAGAGTGGCTCAGTCGAGCCAGCCTATTTTGCTGTATCCTGCATCTTAGTTGGGCTCGTTGCAGTGGTTTGAGGGTAGGTTGACCACTGGTTTGAGGGACCGCCGATCGATGACTTAATCTCCTGGCTGCGCTGCTGACCCAGCTTGCGGCTCAATTGTTCAGCCTCTTCTGGGGTACGCTTAGTTCCCTTAACCTGTTCGTGAACCATTCCCTGAGTCTGAACAACATGTTCGTGGGGATTATCAACGTACTCCCAGTTCTCGCCTTGTTCCCAAGAACCTTGACCCTGATTCCAGGGTCCGCGTACACTCGTCCCGTTGGACATATTCATATAGGTGTGGGTGTAGCGTGGGTCCCCCTGCATTACTCCCGGTGGGAAGTTAGGTTGAATGGTATCCAGCGCCGCCTCGAACATCTTGAAGTGGGCGATCTCGCGAGTCATTAGAAAGCCCAAGGTTTCCTTGACGTATGGATCGTCGGTGAATTGCATCAAGTACTCGTAGACGATCTTGGCTCGCGACTCCGCCGCTAAGTCTGATCGCAAATCCACACTGAGTTCGCTATTAGCATTAACGTAGGCAGCTGTCCAAGGAACCCCTTGGCTATCGGTCAATCTAGGGCCACCACCAGAGAGTACCAAGAATTGTGGGTTCGTCATCGCTTGGTGAACCATCTGTTCCTTCTCCATGTTGCCGGAGAGGAAATTCATGAGCATATTGCTATCTGCGGCATTCTTCAATTCGCCGCTAACTCCATCAAGGAGCATCGTAATGGTTGCCCCAACAATTTCCAGGTGACTGAGTTCCTCAGTCGCAATATCCATCAGCATGTCGTACTTATCGGGGTACGGCTTGCGGGCAGCAAATGCCTGAGTGAAATACTGCATTGCCGCTTTGAGTTCGCTATTAGCTCCACCGAATTGTTCTAGGAGCAAACTAGCAAAGCGTGGATCAGGACCGGACACCCGCGCATTAAATTCCAACTCTTTGACGTGATAAAACATTTGGATTTATTACCTAACTTGATGGAGTTTTATTTGCCATTCTTTAACAGAAAAGCTTGAATAAAATCAAAAAATTCATCTGAATCAATAAAACTGAATTAACCCGAAATCTTTTAGGGTCGGTTTTCTCCCTATCCTTAAAAAAAATGAATCCTTCTTCTTTTATCTAGAAGCAAGGGAATAATACTTTCTATTCAACTCATATTCCAGTCTGTTTACTCTATCAAAAGGCAGTATTGAACTTCACACAATTATGTATTCTCCTATACGATGAGAACTAATATTGTGAAAAGATAGATTTAGCAGTTAACCGGATAGAAGCAACAAGCTTAGATTTAAGTAGATGGGCATTAATATTTGTCGTTGAGGCAAGGCAGAGGGTAGAAGGTAAAAGGCAAAAGAGAAGAGGGTTTTAGACTGTCAACATTTGTTTACACACCTGCGTTTATTTGTACCTACCTACTTACCAGCAGCCATTGTTAAGTTATAGACCCATTCATGATGAATGTTAGGTCATTATCTTTACTCTCAATTGCTTTCATTTAAGTAAATAGCGATCGCTAAATTTACTGAACTGCGATCGCCTTTAAATTCAACATTCTTATGCTCTTATCTCCCAAAATAATCCATCACCGTTCATAGGTATCTATACCTGAAGAAAGGTACTTTTGTTAAAGCATAGGGTTATGAATTATACAATAATTATTAGTTCTTCCTGAAAGGTAATAGGGAATTGAATTTAATATCTCACTGAGTTTGAAGATGAGTCTATCAAATTAGCGGTACGTTCCATTAGCTAGAGGAGAAAAAATTAATTTTAGCTTAAAATGTCGAATAAAAGAGTGAATTTTATAGGGAACGATGAGCTTATTACTAATAGATATGGATGGTACACTCCGCGAACCCCTCAGCGGACAGCGATACTTTCAACATCCCAAAGATCAACGCATTATTCAAGGTGCCGACATTGCCATTCGCACCTACAAAGACAATTGGATTATTGTCGGCATCACCAACCAAGGCGGAGTTGCCGCAGGTTACAAATCTATCCAAGAGTGCATCAAGGAACAGCAGTATTCCCTTGAGTTATTCCCACAGTTGACAGAAATCTACTTCTGCCCCGACTTTGAGGGCAGAAAGTGTTTCCGTGTCACTCGTCACAATGTTCATAACCACAGCCAAACCAAGTGGTCTCGACAGTACCGTAAACCGCGATCGGGTATGTTGCAACTAGCAATGATCAGACATAAACATACTCCCGACAATTCCCTGTATGTAGGAGATCGCCCCGAAGATGAACAAGCTGCCCAACGAGCAGGTGTACGCTTTCAATGGGCATGGGACTGGATCGAACAACATCAAGAGGCGATCGCTCCCAATCTTACAGAGGTACAGTAACGAGAAAGGATATTCATGGAACGAGAGATTACAGATAGCAACGGCGTTACCTGGACATGTGTTCAAGCCTATTCTGGGCTTTCTAATCATAGAGAAAACCAGGATGCGGCTGAGGTTAAAGGACAAGAAGATAGCTACTGGGTCGTCTGTACGCCGAGTGGTGGCGCAAAATCAGTGAGGCTAAAGCTTCAGGGTGAATGGGAAACGTCCTACTCTGACGAGATGTTGCTCAATGAAATTCAATCCCAGCAGTAACCGCTGGTGGTCAGATAAAGTGCGCTGATGCGATCGCTAACTTTATATCACTTCCTCTCAGCAACTATTGTTGAGTGTTCGGCATTTTCAGTATCTTGCCAATACTCGATTGCTTCTTCTTCTTCCGATAGGGGAGAGATTAATAACTCAGGCACGGTGCCATGCACTCTTTGGTGGCGTTGAACTGAAACGAGAAAAATAGTGCCTTGGGTGGGTGAGGCAATACATTTATATAACTAAATGCCAGGAACTTTTCTTTGACAGATATTACATGACTATGATATGTGGCTAAAGTCGAGATTATGATGACAACCCGCTACAACAACCAACAAATCGAATCCTTCGCCCAATCGGTTCTCAAGGATGGTCATTGCCTGTTACCCAATCACTTTTCTCCGGCAACACTCAATTCCTGGCGAGAGGCTTTTGCGCCTTTGTTAGAGGCTCATATCGCCCGCGAAGGCAAGCTGCGAAATCGAGGCCCAAATCGCTATTATGTCACTCTGCCCTTCTCTGCTCCCTTTGCCGACCCTAGTATCTACGAAGATGAGGATATTTTGGCGATCGCTAAGCGATTAGTAGGCGAAGATATGGTCATGTGCCAGCTAGCGACGGACACACCCTTGCTAGGGTCTGACTATCAAGACGTGCATCGAGATGCTCCGCCACTCTTCCCGGAAACGGGTATAGAGACACCACCCTTCCAGGTAGCGATTAACTTTCCGCTCGTGGATGTAACCCTTGAAAACGGACCGTTTGAAACTACACGCGGTACGCACATGATTTGACACTCTCCGCCGTATAAGTGCGGAGATTCTTCGTTCACAGACCCAACTTGCTCATGTTCGGATTGCT
>CBKWLJ010000525.1:0-6148 GCA_966675205.1 uncultured bacterium | reverse complement strand
TGACCAAAGGAATCAAATACTTTAAGGTCGCAAGCGGCTGGACTGGTACTGTAATTACAGGTGTAAGTGGCTAAGAGTGCTGCTCGTTCGTTGAATACCCTGACGTTGTACTGATAATCTCTCGCTACACCGCCATAGCGGCTGACAAAGCTATATCGTCCTAAATAATCAAGGAGAGTCCAGAGTTGTCGGTTGACTACCAGATCTACTCTATTCTTATCTCGATAGGCAATCCAATTTTGAATCAGTTTGCCATTAAATTCATTCAATTGTTCTTCGGCCCACCACAAGCTAGGATTGGTTAAGTCAGTGAGTGAGACCGCACTGGCATTCACGCAGTTACACTCTTCCGGAAGTGCGGCTTGTTCTAACAGCTTACTATCTAAGGGTTCCAAAGAAGCCGCAGGTACTGATGGCTGTTGTGCTGTTGCGGGCTGAGGCACCAACAGAGGTAGGAAATTGAACAGCAGGACTAGACCAAAAACCTGCTTGCTCCATTTTGATGTGAAGCTCATTTTATCTTTCTACTTACGCTTGTGATCAGAACTATTAAGCTGTTCGTGCATATACTTTGTACTTTATCGGGTGAAGGCAAAAAAAGCGAAAGGCTTGATTGATGTGTCTTTCCCCACTTGAGGGAAAAGGTTCAAAGGAAAAGGGACACAGATAATTTTTCGCCTTTCCCCCTTCGCCTTTCCCCCTTTCCCTTTTCTCAAGAGATGCAATTTTTCAGCACGACTGCTTCTTGTTTATGACAAAGGGCACCCTTAAAGAGTGCCCTCAAACGATTCTTTTTCTGACTTGCTTGGTTTTGACCTATCTTTAAGATGAGGGAACGAGTCGTTTGCGAAGGGATTCGGCGCGGCGCTTAGCTGTCACATTATCACTATCGCACTGAAGCACTTGTTCGTAAGTCTCTAAGGCTTTCGCGGTTAACTTTTTACGTTCGTATGCATGACCGAGATTGTTCAGCGCTGTAATATACTCTGGATTCAGCTTTAGGGCTTCTTTGTACTCGCGAATGGCAATATCGTACTGCTCTTGAGCAAAGTAGGCATACCCTAAGGCATTGTGGACAGGGGCAAGGTTCTCTTCCTCAGCATCCGAAGCTTTAAATGCTTTTTGAAATAGAATGATCGCTTGGGCGAACATTTTCTTTTCGGTATAGATGCTCGCTAACTCGTAATACTCTTGAACGGTTCCCCTTTCTTTTTTTAGCTTTGCTTCTAAACGGGAGAGGGCGTTTTCTACCTTCCGAGTTTTGAGGACTTGGCGAATGATGAACCAACCAGCACTACCCAGCAGAGATAGTAACAGCAACAAATAAACAAATGGAAATGAAGTATCCATGATGGCGAGAAACTATAGGCGTTTTCATCTGTTCTTATGGTAAGCCCCAAGCGGCAATCCGTTCGGCTAGCCAACCCGATGCCTGCCAACGAGCGATCGCTTCATTCACCCGTTGATGAAGTTTGGTGTACTGTAAACCTTTTGGCATAGCGATCGCTAAGGCTTCAGCCGAAAGCCGCACGGGCAGCATCCGATATTCAGGATATTCTTGTACCCAGCCAGCCAGGACGCTATGATCAGCCCCAAAGGCATCTGCACCTCCTGTTTCCAAAAGCTCACGCGCTTGTTCGTAGGAATCTACTCCCACTAGCTTGGCGTTGGGTAAGGCGTACTTTACTTCTGGAATGGTGCTAGAGCCGTTGATGAGTGCGATTCTCTGGGTTGCTAAATCATTGAATTTGACAATCGAAGCATTTTTAGTGATAAAACTTGTCCCATCCAAGTAATAGGGGCGACTAAAAACCACCAATCGGGAGCGAGAATCGGTGGCTGTTACTCGGGCAATGGTGAGATCAACTTTTCCTTCTAAAATGACTTTGAGCCGATCAGTATTCTTCACCGGCTGCAACTCGACAGCATCAGGGTTTCCTAAGAGTTCTTCAGCCAGACGCCGAGCGATATCAATTTCTAATCCTTGTAAGTTTTCTGAAGTGTCGCGAAAACCTAAAGGACGCAAATTATCTTTTACAGCAACAATCAGCTTGCCTCGCTGCTCGATTTCTTGGAGTTCAGCACCGCGAACCGATGTCGGTGCCGTAACAGACACCGCCATCAATCCAATGGCTAAACTGAAGCTGAAGAACTTGCGATGAATCCCCATGCGGCATCTTTGGTGACAGGAGAGGAGGAACTGGCAAGGAGGGGAAGAGTATAGCTCACGATCAATTACTACCCATTACCCCTTACCCATTACCAAATCCCTTATTTTCCAGCTTGGTTAGCTAATTCCACCACTTTAGTAAAGCTGTTGGGGTCAAGTACAGCTAATTGAGCCAACATCTTGCGGTTCAGTTGGATGTTTGCTTTCTTCATGTGGCCGATTAACTGACTGTAGCTCGTGCCATTCGTCCGTGCTGCGGCGTTAATCCGAGTAATCCACAGGCGGCGAAAATCACGTTTGCGTTTTTTGCGATCGCGATAGGCATTCCGCAATGCCTTCATCACCTTTTGATTGGCAGCGCGAAACAGTTTGGAATGTGAACCTCGAAAGCCTTTGGCAAGCTTGAGAATTTTTTTGCGTCGTTTGCGAGCGACGTTACCGCGTTTTACCCGTGTCATGGTTAGTTGTTAGAGGTGAGTTGTTGATTATTGAGATATTCACACGACAGATTTAGCAATTCACATCAGTTTTCTTTAACAGAAAACTCCTTGAGTGCCAATCTGTCAGCTTTCTACAAATAGGGCAGCATCAAACGCACGTTTTCAGCATCGCGTTCGTTAACTACGGCCAATTTAGAAAGATTGCGTTTCCGCGCAGTGCTTTTGTGTTCTAGCAAGTGGTTTTTAAAGGCTTTGCGCCGTCTAATTTTGCCACTACCAGTCGTTCTAAAACGTTTAGCCGCAGATCTGCGGGTTTTTAGTTTCGGCATGGGTGAATTTGAATAAGGGCACAATCTATAATGGTACTACTATCTAGCTCACTCAGGCAAACCACACAAAAGGGATAAGTGTAGTGAACTCTCCCCACTTGACCGCAAGCGATACAGATGAATGCGACTCCTAACCCAATCCCTCAAGACTTAGAGTCATGAATCCGCAACGATTGATCTAGCCTTTGGCATCGCTGAAGATAAATTTGAGCGACTGTATCCTCTGGGTTTAAACGCAAACAATCTTCAAGCAGTTGAGCTGCCTCAGCAAACGAGTGTAAATAATAAAGCAACAAGGCTTCTTCAAAGGCAGTTTTTGTTGCCAGTTTACCGTCTCGGAGTTTTGGCGGATCGGCATCAAAGACTTCATACACACTTACTGCTGCTGATTTTCCTTTCACTTTCACTCGATCAATCAAGCGAAAGGCGTAATCATTGGCATTTTCTAATTGCGAAAATGTAGAGTTAGAAATTAATAAAGATACTCTATATTCTTTGGTCAATCCTTCAATGCGAGAGGCTAAGTTAACTGTATCGCTAATTACAGTACTGTCCATTCGGGAGTAGCCACCCACTGTACCTAGCATTAATAAACCCGTATTGATACCAATGCCAATTTGAATGGGTTTGTAGCCATCGCTACTACGCTCTTGATTGTATTGTGTAAGCCGTTGCAGCATGGAAATTGCAGCTTTAAGGGCGTTATCGGCTCCCTGACTAAACAGAGCCATAATACAATCTCCAACGTATTTATCAATAAATCCCTGATTTTCTGCGATCGCCGGTTCCATCCGCCGGAGATATGCATTGATAAATTGAAAATTTTGTTCTGGAGTCATACTCTCCGAGAAGGTGGTAAAGTCGCGAATATCTGCGAATAATACCGACATCTCCTTTTGAACATGGTCTCCTAATTGGACATCAACAATGCTTTTTTTGTCTAAAAACTGTAAAAATTGACGAGGAACAAAGCGAGATAATGCCTCGTTGAGTTGAAACAGTTCTTGAGTGAACTGAGTGCGTTCAGATTCAGCTTTTTTGCGTTCGGTAATATCTTGAAAGGCAGCAATTGCGTAGATCACTTCACCCTTTTCATCAAAAATCGGATTCATCCACACTTCTAAGGGAATTACCCTATCTGGGTGGCGAATCTCCAAATCATCAATCGTTCCGCTTTCACCTCTCAATGCTCGTACTAAAGGATGGCAATGGTAGGGGTAAAGGCAATCGGTTTGGGACAGATATGCCGGACACATCTGAGTCCATTCGAGGATAGTGCTTTCTTCTGTAGCCTGTTGACACAAAATTTGTTTAGCAGCACGATTAGCGTAGTAAGGCTTTCCTGTGGCATCAACAACAAATATCCCTACTGGCACAGCTTCCAAAAATTGAGCCAGTCTTTTTTCGCTTTTAACGACTGCCTCTTCTGCCCTGTCGAATAATAGCGCTTCTACTGTATCGCCATGTTGTGTTGTGGTTTCTAATAAAATTTCTAAGTCAGCTTTGTCCCTTGATAAAGTCGCTAAAAAAGTCTGGAGTTCTGCGGCAAACGCCTGAAGTGCAGCTTCAGCTCGTTGGCGTTCAGCAATTTCACTTTGTAACTGTTGAGTGAATTCATGCAACTGAATTTCAATGGCATCCGCATGAGCAGTCGTTGTCTCCAGCAAAATTTCTAAGTCGGCTTTTTCCCGCGTCACCTGTTCGAGTTCTCGACGCAGCCTTTCGATTTCTAGAAGGAGCTGTTCTGATGATACTTGTTCTGCCTGCATCGCCATAGGGGCTTCCCTTGACAAAAATTACTTTATATGAGATTCATCTCTTGATGCACCAAGGAGAGTTTTTATTCTAGTTCCAACTGCAATTTAGGCATCAGTCGTTGCAAATTCTTTAACGACTTTCCCTGCCAAGGAATACTTTTAGAGCCTTGTACGATCATTTGAATATTCCCTTTTTGCCGCACTTTAATGACAAACTTTGAAATCACGTTGATTCCTGAGCTGTTGAGAAATTCCAACTCTCGCAGGTTTAGCGTAATTTTTGGTGGCTCTTTGTCGGCAATATCATTCAAAAGCTGCACAATGGGCTCATACTCTTCCAGCCCATTCAGGCGGAGAGAACCTTGGCAACTTACGGTTTCGGTAATTGAATCATAGCAAACGCTATATTCTTTAGATTTAATCTCCATTTGCTCTCAACTCCTTATATTTTTCTGGGTGACCTCAGGGGTTTATAGGGTCAATTGCACCATTGTGGTGACATTAATTACCTCGGGGTTCTCTGGCAGCGTCTCAAATTTCCAGCCGAGTTTGGCGCAATAATCATTTACCATAGTCAGCAAGCCTAACCCAGAATGGTTATCGTCATTTTCTGCCGCACTTTTTTCCAGATGCTGAATGAACAAATCGCTGGGGTTGGAGTTTAATAACTTGGTGATGAATGACTGAAACTTCTCACTTGCTTGCAGATTGATGCTGTTCGAGGCTAGGAATAAGAGGACGTGCTTATCCATTTGCAATCGAATGCTAATGGGATAGGGTGAGGTTTCGTCATTAAACTTCATGGCATTTTCCAGTAATTCATTGGCGATGAAGCTCACAGCGCTTTTGAGCTCAGCTTGAGTGCCAATTTCAAGAGAATCGTTCTCGCCACCGGGAAAAAATGTGGAAAAGTAGTCAGCCATAAAATCAGCAGACAAACCATTGTTGCGCCAACGCTGCTTGAGTGGTAAAGACGTTGGTGAAAATACAATAGTTAAGCCTTCTTGGCTCACAGGCAATTCGTCTCTGAAGTTACCCAATATCCGATTCATACAGGGATTCAACCTACCTACTTCTGTTTCAGTACCAGTAAAGTGATGTCATCGTAGACTTGTTGTATGTCAATATGCGATCGCACATCATCAATCACAGCTTGCTTGATGCCAAGCGCCGACAGTTGCCGATTGATTCTTATTACTGCACACAGCCGTTCAATTCCGTAGTGTTCCCCCGCTAAATTTTCCGCTTCTGTAATCCCATCAGTGTAGAGGACAACGACATCCCCCGGATGCAGTTGTACCTGAGTTTGCCCGACAAAATCAGTAATATCTGATTCCAACCCGATGGGGAAACCTAAATCAATCGTGTCGATTCTCTCCAAAGTGCCATCAGCACGCACCACAATCATCTCTTCATGCTGTCCTGTCAAACACAGTTGGCCTTGTTGATAGT
>CBKWLJ010000524.1:0-6199 GCA_966675205.1 uncultured bacterium | reverse complement strand
TCGCTCACAAAGCCGCTTTGGGCTTTGTTTGGGCTTGAAATCTGTCTAAGTCCCGGTATGACGATTATCACGTCGTAACTATTGCTACTCTAGGCGCTTTCAAAGATGCCATCAACGGCAAAACTCAGCAGAAGAAGAAAACTACAAACACTACTAAGAAGTATTGAAGACGGGAGTGGGGAGTCGGGAGTCGGGAGTGGGGCTTTTAATACGACGCCCGAAACCTTTTGGTTGAAACTCTACTCCATTCCGTTCCGACTCCCTCTCTTGTGCAGCCGGACGCAGCGCAACGAGTATTCCCGATTCCTTACCTAGAGCCACTTTGAGTTGGTGCATGTCTATTCTGCTTCATTCCATCCCGACTCCCGATTCCCGATTCCCTACTCCCTTCTTTCACGCGCTTGGTTTCCTGGTGCGTGACTTTCTCATCAAATCATGAATCTTGAAAGCAGAATTCAAGAAATAGCAGAAGAACTCGAGCTAGAGAAGCAGCGAGTTAACCGTTTAGAACATGAAGTCGAGCTTCTTAAAGCTGATGTAGGTTTAGCTTGTCAAGAAAGGGAGCTGATGAAACTTGAGGAAAAGAAGAATAGAAAGCAAGTCCAGAAAATGAGAGTGTTTTATGGATTTATCATCGGAGTCATCGCCTTCAATTTAGCCTCAACAGTTTCTCCTGCCTTTTTATCAATGGGAGGAATTATTGAGGGGGAGGAAATGGTCAAGCAATTTAAGCTCATCTCCGCTTTGCTTTTGTCAATGGCTGTTAGCATCTATCCCCAATCCAAATTTAGTCAAACCATCATTGCTCTTTTGGGGCAGGGAATCTCTGATGTAGCCAGAAAAATTGTCAGTGCAGCCGAAGTGGGGGAAGATGAACAGTAATGCCGAGCCGAATCAGGAATTTTCCTATTGGATTAGAGCCTTTGGCACCTGGCTGTTCCTCTCTGTAGCTGGGAAATCTAAGCAAGAACTTCCCAAGACTCTAATTGAACATCGCCGTTATATGGATGTTGAGGGAAAGCAGATATTAGACGGAAGGCTATCTCTACTTAATGATGATGACCCCAGATTCCCTCACCGTCCTGGTGCGATCGCTACCTGGAATTTAGTCAACTATCAAGCTAAAAATGGTGGGGTTTTGGTGACATTAGATAACCTCTATAAGCTTTCACTGCAACTCGACCCCTCCAAAAAAAGCTCTGATATGATTAGGCGAGGATTACAGCGAAGCCTGGGACTCACTCATCGGTTTCAGGTGGTTTGGATTTTTCGCTCGGCATCCAACAAATTGAGGCTGACTGTTATTGATGCCTTTGATATTGATTTAGCCTCTCAGTTTATTGATGAAAGTGCTTTCGATGTGGTGAGAATTGCTGCGCTCGAAGCCTTTTCCATGCGTCCCATTCCCTCTATGTCTTGGCGAGAGCGCATCTACCATTTTCCTTGGGAGAACACCCTAAAAGATATTGCACCTAAGAAAAACTGTCCGAAAGACCCTAAAATCAGGCGACTCTGCAAACGATGTCAAAATGTAACTCTCAGATAGTTACTGTTGACTCAACCCTAACCAAATTAACAAAATTTAATAAAAAGAAACTAGTAAATAATGAAACAATATTGAGCCAACATTGAGAATAACAGTTGGGCAATTAATATGGGTATGATTCTTGGACTAATATGGATTGTAGGATTTTTCTGGACAATAACTGTTGGAATATGTGCTTCTAGGAAGGCTGAGAAAATTACCAAAACCTATAAGTTATTTTGTCAAACCCCTCAATCTCTTAATTCTGTTGGTTGTTTAACAGACATTAACGGTTGTTTTTGGGCTTTTATAGGAGCAATAGTTGGGCTAATTATCAGATATAATATTGTTTTTAATGAATGTAATTTTCAAGTAATTGATGGAGATAAATCCCCTCCCGTTTGTGGGTATACTGCTATATTTGATGGGAGCTTTTTCGTTTTCCCAGGAGCGTTTATAGGAGCATTAATAGGGCTGATAATAAACATTAGACTTCTCCAATCATTAAAGTTAAGGTCTTTAAAGAAAAAGTAAGATGGTAATCTCATTGACAAATTGGCTTAAACGACATTTCCCATTATCTCCATCGTTTATGCCTATCACTATCTTGGGCAATGTACAAATCTTTTTTGGAGAGCCAGCAAGGATAATCGGTTGCTTTCATGATTCACACTGCCCTATTCTATGCCAAGCGCATTCAAGTTCACGTTGATCGTGCAGAAGAATTTGTTTAGCCACCCAAAGCATCAGATTATACCCGCCTGTCTTATTTTCAGAGCGGCGTTCTTTGAGAATACTTGTTACCAGCAGAGGTGAGGCAACTGCCTTCTTTAGCGGGACAATCGCACTGATTTGATAGCTTTGGCGATCGCTGCTGTCATCAGTGGCGGAACTCCATTGCACAGTAACGTACCAAACACAGCCGGTGGCGACGGCAATTGATACCAGTCAGACAACCCCATCCACCGAGCTACAGCACGAGCTGAGGGACGATACCAATCTTTGCCATCCCACATATTCAGACCATCCCAGCGAGAATAACCCTTTTGGTCAATCCATACCGCACTTCTGAGCGTCCAAATAGGCTGGTGCCGGGAGCGATATTGAGATTTCTTAAATCTAGCACCGGCCCGCTCAACCACATATAGCCCTGGCTCCAAATGACTGACTGTTGATTCCTGGCATTGAGTTGGTTCACTCAATTCAAACTTCAAGTCTTGAACCACACTCAGCCAGCCGGGAGGGTTCTTATAAGTTGGGGGCGGTACTGGATTCAAAATAGGCATGGGGATATCGTGCCGAGTAGCTATCAGAATAAATCGCTTTCGTCTCTGGGCGGTTCCATACCACGAGGCATCAATGACACCATATTTAACTTTATAGCTCAGCCTCTTCAACTTTTTGATGAGGATGTCGAGGCACTGAGAATCCTTATATTTGGGAACATTTTCAATGACAAACACCTTTGGCAGTTGTTCTCCAATTCCTCTAGCAGCAGCCCGTGCTACTATCAAATCCGTATTATCTTCTCTACCTGTGTGATTGGCTAAACTCAGGTTCTTACAAGACTGGGTGAGAAACACCACATCCGGTAATCTTTCACGAAATCCCCCTCGCTGGGCATGGTCTTGAAGCGTTTCCCTGATAACCTTGGATTCATAGTTGAGTTCGTAGCAATCCGCGATCGCATCACTCAATTTGGGTCTTTCTGGGTCACAGTCAATATTTGCACCAACTCTAAAGCCTTCCTGAACAAATCCAGCTAACCCCACACCACCTCCGCCGCACCAGCACTCTATAACTGGTGCATTGAGAAGAGGAATTGGTTTGAAAACCTGAGTCCAAGTTGGAGGAGCGACAGGATTAGGAACTAAAAGCTTAGAAGTCATAAAAGCTAGAAATCTCAAGCTCTGTGAGAGCTGGAAGCTTACTTAACTTTAATACTCATTTATAAGAATGTTTTTGAGGAATTTTCCCCTTTGACCCCCCAAAAATTAGCAGTTAGAATTTTTCGACTTTGCTCCAGACACAAGGAGAGAAGTGCAGAGTTACCAGAAAAGAATTTGCTGACCTAAATATGCTTATCACCGACTATAAAGACTGTTCAACAGCCGGGGTGCGATCGCTAGACAATCAGTTAATCGCTGAAATGAAGCGCCTTAAGCCTGGTATCCTATCTTGCTTCGACAATGAGCGCATTCTTCTGGGTGCAGGTGCTCATGATTGTTTGCAAACTCCGGCTGTCAAAGCTTTGCATCGAGCTGTGGAAAAACGAGGGCAGCAATTGATAGTAAACTCTGCCTATCGCACCATCGCTCAACAGTTTGTCCTGCGGAATCACTACGAACATAGAAGATGTGGCATTACCGCTGCTGCTGATGTAGGAAAGTCTAACCATAATGGAGCCTTAGCCATAGACATTGAAGACGCTCAGGATTGGCGCAGATATCTGGAAGCTGAGGGATGGGACTGGATAGGCTCATTTGACCCCATGCACTTTGATTATCGGGGTGGGGGTGGCATTGACATTAGACCCTTATCAGTAAAAGCCTTCCAATCGTTATGGAATCTCAACCATCCAGAGGACAAGATTTCAGAAGACGGATACTGGGGACCCGGCACAAAATCACGACTGCTCAAAACTCCAGTCACAGGGTTTGCTAAAACTCATGTCCCAGCGTTACCACAGCCTCAAGAATCCTCAGAGCCAAAGCGAGAGCCTATAACTCCCATGCGCCAGGGGGCAACTGGCGATGCCGTAAAACGACTCCAACACGCTCTGTGTGCTCGTGGATTTGATGTTCCCTGTGATGGCATCTATGGGTACAAAACCTCTCAAGCCGTGACGGCATTTCAGAAGCAAAAAGGAATTGCGGCAGACGGCATTTGCGGTGTGATGACTTTGGAAGAATTAGGGTTGAAAAACTAGTATCTGAATGTTACTTGTAGGTTGATGAAGAGGGGAATTAGCTGGTATTTAAGCTTAGGGTATAACAGGATAAAATTCAAGGATTTAATTCCTCAAACCTCCCGAAAGCGGGGGTTCTTTTTTTTAGATTATTGCGAATATTCTACGAATTGAATTTACATTTCCCTCGGTCTAATTGTATGATGTAAATAACTTAACGGACTTGCGATCGCATCATGGAAACAGCCTAGTGGCAAACAGGCTGATGTTGACAAGTTTTCAAAGATGAACAGAAAAGATTTTGAAGGCCGACACATAGCCTTTACAGGTTCCCGTGGCGCAATAATTTCTGGGAAGAGGTATTTCTGGCTGAAATGGAAGAAGTTTGTGATTGAAGTCATTAGCCAATATGTTGGCAATGATTATTGGTGGCACGTAGGCGATTGTCCCAAAGGGGTTGATGGAATAATCGTTCAGTATTCTGGAGCAATGTACACCACTCCAAAACTAAAGAAGCAGCCTCACATCAGCATTTATAAAACTATTCCCACGGGTGAAGGTAAAGGTAAGAAAAGGAAATTCCAGCCTCAAGACTTTGCCACTCGCAGTATGAAGATGGTTAGTACTGTTTCCAAGTTGCCTAACAGCGTACTCATCGCATTTCCCGACAAACCCTGTCCAGATGGTGTCTCACCTGAGAAACCGGGGGGAGGTGGTTCAGGAACTTGGCTGACTATCGCAGCAGCTAAGAAACGGGGGATGGAGGTAATCATTCACCCCATGCCCGATTGCCAGGTAGAAATACCTGAGTGGCTAGATGCTGAAAAAAATTTATTCAACTGAGCTTATGGTGAGATCAACAGCAATTTTCCGAGCTTGGCAAGCAGAGCGAATATCAGCGGATTATCAGCTCAAATCCTGAGAAATATGGGGATTATCCAGTTATATAGCAATTGAAATAATCTGCATAACTAATTACTCCAGATGTCGGCAAGTCCGGCATCTTTTTCAAACAGCCTAGTGGCATTCATCAATGATGTTTTTCACGAAGGAGCAATCCTAATGGCGCAATGTGCCAGGTGTTCAGTCGCTGGGATTATGAAGAAATATGGGGACTCAAATGTTATAGAGCTGGAAAAAGAAACCCAACTTTTCTCTGGCATTGAGTACCAGATTTACAGAAGGGTTAATCACCCAGAAAAGAGCGGTTTGACTCTTGAGGGAGAACACTATTGCTGGGTAATGTCTTGCTACAGCAACAACCACAGTTTAGATGAAGATTGCGATTTAAATGCCCCAAATCAAATTTACGGCTTCCCTCAGAAGAAGCTTCTCTCAGAAGAAGGAAACAGTTTGTAAACCTGTCATTTGGAGCAACAGCATCAAGCCAAATATTGGGTGATTTTTGGAGAATATCAATGCAATATCTAGAACATAATCAAATTGCTGAAGAACTAATGACTAAATGGTCAAAATTAGAGCCGGAGCGGTGTTCAAAAATAAAAGGACAATGCCCAGGCTATTTCTATCAAATCCATTACAACCAGCCTCATAAAGGTCGAAGGCACTGGGATTTTGACTTCGATTTCAACCCAAATCGTTTTCGCAACGAACAGTATCAGTTTGCTCTTTTGCATTGGATGCTGCATGAAGCGATATGCGATCGCAATTGGCAAGCTAGTTCCACCATCAGTTCAGAAGGCATTCAGGTAACTGTAACAGCCACATTTTCCACAAGCACTTGCTCTCACCCTAATCCGGCGATC